>JBOHSQ010000085.1:0-8677 GCA_050733295.1 Gemmatimonadales bacterium | reverse complement strand
CAGGACGTCTTCACACTCGAAGACGACTTCCTCGCCGGTGGGGACCAGGCTGCGCTTGCCGTTGGCGTACTCGGCCCGCATCCGGGCGAACCGCACGCCGGCGAGGCGGCCGTTCTCGAGGACGAATTCCTTCGGGTTGTGGTTGTCGAAAATCGGGATTCCCTCGCGCTCGGCGTCCTCGACCTCCCAGGGGCTGGCCTTCATGTCCTTGCGGGGCGAACGCACCGTGACCTTCACGTCGGTGCCGCCCAGGCGGATCGAAGTGCGGCAGCAGTCCATGGCGGTGTTGCCGCCGCCGAGCACCACGACGCGCCGGCCGATCCGGTCCAGGTGCTGGAACGCGACGGAGGTGAGCCAGTCGATGCCGATATGGATGTTGGCGGCGGCCTCGCGCCGGCCGGGGATGTCGAGGTCCTTGCCGCGGGGGGCGCCGGTGCCCACGAAGACGGCGTCGAAGCCGCGCTCGAGGAACCGGCCGAGGCTGGTGATCTCCTCTCCGTAGCGCACCTCGACGCCGAGGGCGATGACCCGCTCGAGCTCCTCGTCGAGCACACTCGCCGGCAGGCGGAACGAGGGGATGTTGGTGCGCATCAACCCGCCGCCGACGCGGTCCTTCTCGAAGATCACGCACTCGTAGCCGGCGAGCACCAGGTCGCGCGCGACGGTGAGCGAGGCAGGACCGGCGCCGATGAGGCCAATGCGCCGGCCGTTCTTCTCCGACGGCGCGCGGGGCATCAGGTGCTCGATGTCGCCCTTGTAGTCGGCGGCAACGCGCTTCAGCCGGCAGATGGCCACCGGCTTCTCCTCGATGCGGCCGCGGCGGCAGGCGGGCTCGCAGGGGCGGTCGCAGGTGCGGCCGAGGATGCCGGGAAAGACATTCGACTCCCAGTTGAGCATGTACGCGGCGGCGTACTGGCCCTGGGCGATGAGGCGGATGTACTCGGGGACGGGGGTGTGGGAGGGGCACGCCCACTGGCAGTCCACGACCTTGTGGAAGTACCGCGGGTCGGCGATGTCCGTGGGGGGCATCCCGGGCGGGAGCGGCGTGCGTTCCATCAGATCTGAGCTTAGGGCCGGGAGTGAGGGACCGCAACGGGGAGGGCGGGGAGGGCGGGGAGGGCGGGGAGGGCGGGACGGAGCGGGACGGAGCGGGAGGGTGCGGGAAGCAGCGGGGCGGCCCGGAGATCGAGCCGCCCCGCAACCAGTGTCCAGCGGACCAGCGCTACCAGGTCAACGGGATCTCCGTCCTCACGTACGCGAACCGGCCGTTGTAGCCGAAGGGCGAGGCCGCGGCCCAGGGGAAGATGCCGAAGTTGTTGTTGAAGTCGAGTTGAGGCTGGTCGGGATAGGTGTCGAACAGGTTCCGGACGCCGACCGACAGGTTCATCTGGTCGAAGCCGTAGCCGATCTCGGCGTCGAACAGGGTCTTGCTGCCGTACTCCTCGCGGCATCCGTCGGCGAAGCAGGGCTGGGAGGAGGCGAACCCGCCGAAGTACGACATCCGGCCAAGGAGATGAAACCGATTCACGGCCCACCAGGCGGAGAGCGTGCCGCGCCAGTCAGGCCGCTCCTCCTCGATGGCCACCCGGGTGACCTCGTCGAGCAGGCCGGTCTCCTCGGAGCCCGCCAACTCCTCGGGCAGCGGGTCCACACGGACGATCTCGTTCCTGGTGTAGTTCATCACACCCGTCAGGTCGAGCAGGCCAGGGCCGGCCGGCAGCCGCCAGGTGGCGGTGAGGTCGATGCCCCGGGTCTCGGTGTCGAGGCCGTTGGTGAAGTACTGGACGCCGTCGATGTTACCGAAGCCGTTGGCATCGAGCAGCGCCTGGGTGAAGTCATCATCGAAGGTGGCGCCGAGGAGGATGCGGTCGTCGATCGCGATGTAGTAGACGTCGGCGGTGATGGTGAGGTTGTCGCGCGGAGTAACGGCGAAGCCGGCGCTCAGGTTCACGGCGGTCTCCTCCTGGAGCGGCTCGGAGCCGAGCAGCAGGGCGGCGGGGTGACCGACGGGGAAGACGCCGATGTCCGAGAAGACGCCCTCGATGACGTTGGTGACCACCTTGCTGAAGTGGGTCTGGCCGAGTCCGGGCGCCCGGAACCCGGTGCTGCCCGCGGCGCGGAGGGTGAGGCGCTGGGACGGGGCGAACCGGATCGCCACCTTGCCGGTGAGCCGCTCGCCGAAGTCACTGTAACTCTCGAACCGCGCGGCGACGTTGGCCAGCAGCTTATCGCTGAGGTTCGCCTCCAGGTCGCCATAGACGCCGACGTTGCTCCGGCTCTCGTCAGTCTCGTCGTCGGGGTTGAACCCGGCGAATACCTGTGACCCGCCGGGTGCGTCCAGGCCGAACACGTTATCGTGGCCGCCGTCGATCCACGAGGCGGTCTCGCCCCGCTCGATCTGGAAGTGCTCGTTCCGGAACGCCGCGCCGAGGGCGAGGCTCACCGGGCGGGCGAGGCCGAGGTTGATCTCGCGTGCCGCGGTGACGTTCGCCGTGAACTCCTCCCGCGACAACCGCCCGGCGAAGAACGACGTCTGGTTGGGGATGCCGGGATCGTCGCCGTTGCCCAGGATGCCATCGTCGCCGGGGGCGCAGGGATCCGCCGGATCGAGGCAGGGACCGAGCGAAACGTTGAGCGTGTTCTCGAGGTTGTACTCGAAGTCGTTGTGGCCGAAGGCCCCACCGATATCGATCGACCAGGCGCCCGGGGCGGCGCGGAAGCCGCCGGCCGCCGAGTAGTCGGTGACGTCGGGGGCGAACTCGGGGAGGTAGCCGAGCGGGAAGATGTCGAGCCAGTTCCGGTCGCCGTCGCCGTAGCGGCGATAGCCGTTGCCGGTGCCTTCCCGGTTGCTGTAGCCGCCGAAGGCGTAGATCTCCCTGGTGCGGGCATCGTTCACCGGCATGCGGAAGTTCGCGAATGTCATCACGTCCTTCTCGCGCCCGTCGCCCCAGTGGTGGTTGGGCTGATCCACCGGATTGCGCTTCACGACCACGTTGCCTTCGCTGTCCACCGAGTCCATCTGCCCGTTGCAGCAGGTCTCGGAGGGGTCGGCCCAGGCCCGGTTGGTGGGCTGGCGGTTCAGCACCTCGCCGAAGATCGCCAGACTCCCGCGCCCGACGGAGAAGCCGGCGCCGCCGTTCACGTCCACGATCGACCCGTCGTCGCCGTAGTCGCCGGTGAAGTAGCGCCCGGCCTCGGCGTTCACGAACGGGGTGAAGGGGCCCTCGCGCACCACCATGTTCACCACGCCGGCGATGGCGTCGGAGCCGTACTGGGCCGAGGCGCCGTCGCGCAGGACCTCGAGGCGCTCGATGGCGCTCGCGGGAATGGCGTTGAGGTCGACGCCACTCGAGCCGGCGCCGGTGCCGTAGGCGAAGGTGCTCACCACCGCCGTCTGGTGCCGCCGCACCCCATTCAGCAGCACGAGGGTGTGGTCCGGGCTCAGGCCGCGCAGGGTGAAGGGACGGACGATGTCGGTGGCGTCGGTGACGCTCTGGCGGGGGAAGTTCACCGAAGGCGTCAGCGCCTGGAGGATCTGGCTAGTTTCCCTGGTGCCCTGCCGGGCGATGTCCTCGGCGGTGTAGACATCCACCGGGACGGCCAGCTCGTCGGCGGCGGTGTGCCGGGCGCGGGAGCCCACGGTCACGTCAACCGGGGCGAGCACATACGGCGTCCGTTCGAGGGTCCAGTCCCGGTCCACGATGGCCCCGGGAGCGACGTCGACGCGCGACCAGGACTGGTAATACCCGATGAGCCGGATCCGCACCTGCCAGCTCCCGGCGGGAAGGCCGCGGAGCTCGTAGGTCCCCCGCTCGGACGACGTGGTCCGAAGCGAGGTGCCTTCCACCAGAATGGCGGCGCCGGCCAGGGGATTGCCGCTTGCATCCACGACCCGACCGCGGAGTCCGCCGGCCTGGGCAAGGAGCTGCTGGGGGATGGCGAGGAAGAACAGGACGACGAGCAGGGGCGGGACCGGCGCGCTTCTCCTCATCGAGCCTCCGCGGGCTTCGGGAAGTCGAACCAGGGAACGGCCCTACCTAGCTAAGAGCCGTGCGAAGGGGCGTCAAGACGGGGCCGGCCCTGGAAAGCTCTGCGGGGTACTCACCATTACAAGGTTGCTCACGATCCGACTCCAGGGGTCCATGCCCATTGCGTCGCACGTCGGCCGCCTGCTCCTCGGCGGGTTCGTCCTGACCGCGGGGTGCACCCCGCTGGGCGCGTGGCTGTACGACGACCCGTCATTCGCGCTCGCCCGGGTGGGGCTGCGGCAGTCGGGGAGCGGGCCCGATTCGCTGGAGCTGGTACTGGCCGGGTGCAACCCGAACGACTACGACCTGATGGGTTTCGGGTTCGAGGCCCAGCTCCGGGTGGACGGGCGGGAAGTGGGCGCGGTGCGGACGGAGAACACCTACCAGCTGGTGATGCGGGATTCGACCCTGATCACGGTGATGCTGCCGGTCCAGTCGGCGGAGAACCTGGCGCCGGGGCAAGCCGTGGCCTCCCTGTACGAGCTGGTGGGCCAGACCAGGATCCACACGCCCATCGGCGACCGACGCGTGGAGATGGTGCAGAAGGGTGAGGTACGGCGCGAGGAGGGGGCCCTCGCCTGGCATGGGTGGAAGGCTCGCGCCTGCCGGCCGGGACTCGCGACCCTGCCCGGCGCCTGGGACACGAAGTCGACCCTCCCGACGCCCGAGATCCCGAGGACCCGGCCTGCGGTGGAGCCGGACTACACACCGCCGGCGGGGCGGCCGGACGGCAGGAAGTAGCGGGAAGGGGCGGGAAGGAGCGGGAAGGACCGCCCTGCCCCACTCCGGTCCTCAGCGGATACGGGTGCGGATCCTCCGCAGGGAATCGGCGTCGGCGTCGGCCCGGAGCAGCAGCCGGAAGCCGGCCGAGTCGGTCCAGCCGAGCCCGCCATCCTCTTCCTTATCCTTCATGACGGCGGCGTCCAGCGCACCGGCGGACGGGGCGGGTGCCGGGGCCGGGGCAGCGGCCCTGGAGCGCTCCGCGCGATCCGCCGCAGCGGCGAGGCGCTGGGACTCAGCGGCATAGGCCTGCCGGGCGAGATCGAGCGGACGGCGCTGCCGCAGCTCGATCGGGTTCCCGGCGGCGTCGCGGTAGGTGAGCACGACCACGGCCGGATCCTCGATCTCGACCTTCTCCACTTCCATCCCATCGATCAAGCGGATGCTGCCGCCGAGCAGGCGGACGGCGTCGTCCAGCGTGACGGCCGGGGGTTCCGAGTTGGCGACCGCGCTTTTGGCGAGCTCGGATGGCTGGATGGCTGGTTGGCTGGGTGGCGGGTTCTCCCGACGGCCGGCAGCGTCCTCATCGCGGAGGGCGTCGGCGCGCTTGGCGAACTCGGATGGCTGGATGGCTGGTTGGCTGGATGGCTCGGCCTCCCGGCGACGGACCTGGTCCTCGTCGCGGCGCTCGCGCTCCTCGGCGAACTGATTGGTGGGCGGGCTGGCGGAAGGCACACGCTGGTCGTCGGACGCACCGGCAGGCGGGCTGGCGGGCTGGATGACCTGTGGCATCCCGCCCTTCCCCTGGGCCTCGGGCGTCGGCAGGGTGCGGGCGCGCCAGGTGCCGCTGGCGTAGCCCAGTCCGGCGGCGATGACGAGCGTCGCGGCCCAGGCGAGGAGGCGGACGGGCGGGCCGGCGGGCCGGCGGGCAACTGCCGGAGCAAGGCGCGGTGCGGGCAGGGGAATGGGCGGCACGGGCTCGCCCAATCCGTCGATCAGTTGTGAGGCCTCCGCCAGGAACCGGCGCGACGTCTCGACGCGCTCGCGGCAGGCCGCACAGCCGGTGAGGTGCGCCTCGAGCTCCGTACGTTCCGGCGAGGCGAGCTCACCGTCGAGATACTCCTCGATCAGGCCGTCGTCAGGATGCTGCATTGCGTTCATCCTCCAACCGGTACGCCTCGACCAGCTTGCGGCGGGCGCGAGAGAGCGTGGTGCCCACGGCACTCCGCGCGAAGCCCAGCGTCGCGGCGATCTCGTCGTAGCTGAATCCCTCGGCCTTGAGCAGCAGCGCCTCGCGGTCGCGATCCGAGAGCCGCATCAGGGCCCGCCGCACCCTCGCCACCTGCTCGTCCTTCTCGAGGGCCTGGTCGGGCGGCTCGACGTGGGCCGGCTCCTCCGCCCGGTACAACTCGAGCCGCCGGGTCCGCACCGCGCCCCTGCGGCCGTCCTCGCGCACCAGGTTCAGGGCCACGGCGAAGAGCCAGGGCCTGGGGCTGGTGGCAGGCGGGGCCGCAACCGCCCGCGCGAAGGCCTCCTGAGCGAGGTCCTCCGCGCGGTCCCGATCGCCCGTCCGGCGCCACAGCATCCGGACGAGCGACGGGTGACAACTGCGGTACAGGGCCGCGAGGTCGAGGGTCATTGCCCCCGGAAGTTCCGCACGACGCGGGCCAGCGCGCCAGCGTCCCACCGCTCGAGGCCGTCGGCGGCGAGCTGGATGCTCGTCCGGCGGCCCGCGACGATGACCCGATCGCCGGCCTGGAGCGCCGGGACGATCTCGGGCAGGGCGCGCACCAGCTCGAAGTATGCCTTGCCGTAGGGCTTCACCTTCACCACCTCGCGCCCGGGCTGATGCAGGGCGTCGGTCCAGATCCCATCCCTGGAGACGAAGGTGCGGCCGCCCACCTGCCGAGTCACGGCCCGTTCGGACTCGCCGCCGTCACGGGCGAGCAGCTGGTCGGACCTGCGGCGCGCGAGCGCATCGACGTCGGCCAGGCTCGATGACTTGGCCATGGCCTGGCTCTCCTCCGCGCGAGCGAAGGCATTGGCACCGGACTGCGCGGCGGGCGCATTGCCGATCGCGCCCGGGGCCGCAGCGCGATCGAGGGGCATCGGCATCGGGGTCCCAGGGTTCCGGGGATCCATGCCGGGTTCGAGCACGAGGTACGAGGTGTACTCGGACAGGATGCCGTGGCGCAGCGCGATGGTGCGGATCTCCTCGATCACTTCGGGATTCGGCCCCTCAAGCCGGAGCTGGCGGCTGAGCTCGCCGATGCGGCGGGTGGCCCAGAGCCGGCTCACGAAGGCGTTCTCCTCGCCGTGGCGGGGGAACTCCGCGCGCACAGTCATGCGCTCGGTGCGGCCGCCACGCCGGCCCTCGATGACGATGTCGCCCTGGCCCTCACCGCGATAGCGGCCGACCAGCACCATCTCCTCGCCGGCGAACAGGTCGGGGATCTGCGCGGGAGCGAGGCCCTCGAGCCGGACCGGGCTCGACACGATGCGCAGGTCGGCGAGGGCGGGGAACCGGATGCGGTCGGCGAGCGCACCGATCGCGGTCTCGACGCTCGCGCCGGGGGTGATGAACTCCGGGCTGCCGTGGCCGTCGCGGGCCAGGCGCTCGAGCAGGTAGGTGTTGACGTCGGTCCCGATGCCGATGGGGAAGAGGCGCCGGGCGCCGAGCTGCTGCGCGGCAACCGCGGCGATCCGATCGGGCTCGCGCTCGCCCACAGAAGGTTGCCCATCGGTGGCGAACAGGATCACGGGGAGGCGGCCGGCGGGCGTTTCGGCGGCGAGTGCCGCACGGAGCGCACCCTCGATGTTGGTGCCGCCGCCCGACTGCAGCCCCTCGACCCACTCGCGCGCCTGGGCCAACGCGTCACGCGTGGCCGGCGCCCAGCCGTCACGGAATTCGCGCACCTCGGTGGAGAACGCGATGACCCGGAAGCGGTCGTTGGGCGACAGGGTGCCAAGCGCCTGGACCAGGGCCGCGCGGGCCTGCTCCATCTTGGCGCCGCTCATCGAACCGGAGACGTCCACGACCAGGGTGAGGTCGCGGGAGATTGCCGCGCTGGCACTTGCCTCGGGCGGAGCCAGGAAGAGAAGGAAGTATCCGTCCTCGCCGCCGGGGGCGTGGGCCACGAAGCTGGTGCCCACGGTGCCGCGGGCGAGCGGCAGGAACAGCTCGAGGGTGCCGCCACCGGTCGGCTCGGCGCTGACCTCGAGGCGGCCATTACGGGTGGTGTGGCGGATCTGGTGCGTGGGCGAGTACGGAGTGCCAAAGGCCTCGTCGCTACCGGTGAGCCGGAAGGTGAGGGCGGGGGCGGCATCGTCACCGCGGCCACGTGATTCGACGGCAGGCGACACGGCGTAACGCACCCTGAACGCGTCGCCCGTGCGCTCCAGTGGGTGGCGATAGCGCAGCTTCACGCGCCGAGTCTCGCCGGGCTGGATGGGGAATACACGGGCGCGGATCAGGCCATGGCCCTCGAGCGTGAGGAGGGCGGGGTCCTTCTTGCGGCGCACGATCTCCTCGTAGATGCCGCGCGCCTCCTCGGCCCGGAGCATTTCGCCCTGCACCTCCTCGTTGCCGACCCAGAGCGAGAAGGACTCGAAGACGGCGTCGCGCGGGACAGGATAGAGATAGCTGCCCTCGGCGATGGCGCCGGCGTCGTTGCGGAAGCGCTCGGTCACGTCCACGAGCGCGACGCGGCCCTCGACGGTGACCTGCACTTCCGAACCGAGGCGGACGACGCCGTTCCTCGGCTCGGTGTTGCGGGGGTTCTCGATCTCGATCCAGCCCTGTGCGAGGGCGGCGGCAGGGGACGCGGCCAGCAGTACGGCGCCCAGGGCGAGCCTGGCGGACATCGGGGTCTCCGGTTGGAAGTCGGACCGGAGATGCGGCGAGGCGGGAAACGTGCACGCGGGGGGGG
>JBOHSQ010000084.1:0-3118 GCA_050733295.1 Gemmatimonadales bacterium | reverse complement strand
GCCCGGGCTCGTGCCGAGGTGACCACGCGAATCGAGGCGGGTGCCGCAGCCGGCCTCCTGGCGGTGAGTCCCCTGCTGGAGCGCCACGACGCGGCACTCGTCGCCGGGGCGTTGTGGGAACTCTGGCGCTCGAGCCCGGGTGCGGCCGCCCCTCCGAGTCCGTCCGGCCAGCCAGTCGGCTCCACCATGGCCCGGATCTGGGCCAGCGCGGGCCGAAAGGACGGCGCCACCCCCGCCGATTTCGTCGCTGCCCTCACCAAGGAGGTCGGGGTGGACCGAACGAGCATCGGCCGGATCGAACTGCGGGAGACATTCTCCCTGATCGAGGTTCCGGCGGGTGAGGCCGAGCGGATCGCGCGGGCGCTGGATGGTCGGACAGTCCGCCGGCGTCGCTTGACGGCCCATGTGGACCGGGGGGCCGGACCCGGGGCGGGACGGCCCAAAGAGAAGCGCTAGAAAGCGTTACGGGCCGCCCAGCGGGGCGGCCCGTACTCGGATTACGCCTGGGTTTGCAGGACGGGGCGACGCTTACTTCGACTTCTTGTTGACGAGGTCCTTGAGGCCCTTCCCGGCGCGGAACGCGGGCACGACGGCAGCCTTGATCGTGATCGTCTTGCCGGTCTGGGGGTTGCGGCCCTGGCGGGCGGCACGCTTGCGGGTCTCGAAGTTGCCGAACCCGGCGATCTGGACCTTTCCACCCTTCTTGAGCTCACCAGCGATGATGCCAGTGGGGGCAAAGAAGGCGTCGACGACTTCGGCGGCCTGGGCCTTGGAGGTGTCGAGCTTCTTCGCCACGGCCTCCACCATGTCCATCTTGTTCATCTGCTGCTCCTGGAAGTGGGATTCGGAAGCGCGCGGGCGACCCGGTGGCCGCCGTGGTGAGCGCGCACATCCGCGCGTCACGGCGCGCCAGAATATGGGGTCATCGCCCGGAAAACCGCAAGATGGCGGGCTTTTTCTTGACCCCGCCCGGTGCCGCCCCTACCCTTCTCCACCCTGAGTCACGACCGCCGGACACCGGCTCACGACGCTCGACTCACGTCCTGCATCCTGCGTCTCACATCTCACGCCTCATCTCCCGGGTCGACTGTCGCACGATGCCCCACTTCACGCGTCCCGGATCCATCGAGGTCATCGCCGGCGTGATGTTCAGCGGAAAGAGCGAGGAACTCATTCGTCGCGTACGCCGCGGGGTGATTGCGCGCCGCACCGTGCAGGTGTTCAAGTCGCATCTCGACGCGCGCTATGCCGGGCTGTACAGCGTCTCCAGCCACGATGGCGGCGCCCTCGACGCGGCGCCGGTGGACTCGGCGGCGGAGATCCTCCGCCTCGTGCGGCCCGATACGCAGATCGTCGCGGCCGACGAGGCCCAGTTTCTCGATCACGGCATCGTGGAGGTCGCCACCACGCTGGCCGGGCGCGGAGTGCGGGTGATCCTGGCCGGCACCGACACCGATTTCCGGGGCGAGCCGTTCGGACCGATGGGCGGATTGATGTGCGTGGCCGAGGAAGTGACCAAGCTGCGCGCCATCTGCGTCGTGTGCGGGGAGCTCGCCTGCAGGAACCAGCGGCTGGTGGACGGGCGCCCTGCGCGCTACGACTCGCCCACGATCATGGTGGGCGGGCGGGAGAGCTACGAGGCGCGGTGCCGGCACTGCCACCAGGTGCCGCGCGCCGACGAGGACCAGGTCGCGATGCTGTGAGGCCGGCGCTGAACGTCGGGCTCACCGGCAATGTGGCCTCGGGGAAGTCGCGCGTCGCCGCACTCTTCCAGCGCTGGGGCGCGGCCGTGATCGATGCCGACGCGATCGTGCACGAGCTGCAGCGGCCCGGCACCGACGTCCATGCCGCCATCGTGCGTCGGTTCGGTCCCGGCGTGCTCCTGCCGGACGGCACGCTCGACCGCGCGGCGCTCCGCGACTGGGTGCTCGTCGATCCCGGCGCGCGGCAGGACCTCGAGGCCATCGTGCACCCGGCCGTGGCGGCCCGCCGCGCGGAGCTCGTGGACGCCGCGCGGGAACGAGACGTCCCGGTGATCGTGAGCGAGATCCCGCTCCTCTTCGAGGCGCTCGACCCCGCGGCCTTCGATGCGGTGGTGCTGGTGGAGGCCCCGGAGGCCGTCCGCCGGCGCCGCCTGATGGAACGGCGCGGCCTCGCGCCAGCCGACGCCGACCGGCTCATCGCCGCCCAGATGCCCAGCGGACTGAAACGGGCGCGAAGCCGCTTCGTGATCGAGAATGACGGTTCGCCGGACGAGCTGGAACGCCGGTCCCGCGCGGTCTGGGAGGCCCTGGCCGTCAAGTCTTGACCTGCTCTGAGCCGCCGAATATCCTCTCCCCCGCACCCGAGCCCGGGGAAGTCCCGTGTCGAACGTTCCCGACCATCTGCTCTACACCGAGGAGCACGAGTACGTGCTCAAGAGCGACGACCCCAGCGTCGTCACCATCGGCATCACCGACTATGCCCAGGGCGAACTGGGCGACGTGGTCTACGTCGACCTGCCCGCCGTGGGTGACATGGTCGAGCAGGGCAAGACCTTCGGGACCATCGAGGCGGTGAAGGCAGTCTCGGAACTGTACTGTCCCGTTTCCGGCAAGGTCGTGGAGATCAACGACTCGCTCGAGGCCGATTCTGCGGTGGTGAACCGCGACCCGTACGGCGAGGGCTGGATGATCAAGCTCCGGATGAGCCATCCCGACGAGCTCGACGCGCTCCTCCCGGCCGATTCCTACCGGTCCCACATTGGCGAATGACGCCGGTGGTGTTGCCGCCGCTGGTCGCCCCGCGCGCCCCGGAGCCCTCCCTCCGGGGCGTGTCTGCGTGTACGCTTCCGCCGGGCCGAATGCCCGGCCCCCTGATCCCGTGAAGGTTTCTTTCCGATGACCGACGCCCTGCCCGCCGCGCTCCTCCCCGAACGGTTCGCGACCCGCCACCTGGGCCCGCGGCCGGAAGAGCAGGCGGAGATGCTCGACCTCCTCGGCTTCGACTCGCTCGACGCGCTGGTGGATGCCATCGTGCCTGCCGGCATCCGGTTCCGCCGTCCGCTCCGGCTCCCCCGGCCGCTGTCCGAGCAGGAGGCCCTGGCGCGGCTCCGCTCACTCGCGGACAGGAACCGGGT
>JBOHSQ010000083.1:0-2561 GCA_050733295.1 Gemmatimonadales bacterium | reverse complement strand
GGAATTGCAAGAATATAGATGCACCGGAGGGCGTGCGGGGGCGGGGGGCGGCCCGGGGGCTGGGCCGGTCCCGTTCAGGCCGTGACTTCCCACGGCCTCCCGTCGGGATCCACGAACCGCACGTACCGCCGTCCGGACTGTTCGGAGGTACGAACTCCCGTGTGGGGCACCTGGGCCGCGACCAAACGGGCCACCAGGTCGTGCAACTGCGCGGGGTCGGCGGCCTCGAGGGTCGCCAGGTCGGCCGAGGCGATGCCAGAAACCGCGGGGCCCGGGCCGGGGTGCTGTCGGAGATCGAGTTCGGTGGGCCCGGCCAGGACGACGATTTCACCGGCCTGCCGGTACGTGACCGGAAGGCCGAGGACGTCGCTGAAGAAGCGGAGGGATGCGCGCAGGTCGCCAACCCTGAGGACCGTCCGGACCATGCCGTTGAGCTGGAGGCTCCGCGTCGGGCGACGGGTAGGTGCGCGGTGCGCCACCCGGTTGTACCGGAGCGCGTGCGTGGGCAGCGGAGTCGGGCAGGCAGTCACAGTGACGGTCCTTTGCTCGATGGGTTCAGGCCCGGAGTCGGCTGGCGCGGTCTACCAGGGCCGCCAGCAGGATGAACAGTTCTCCCCAGGCGTGGCGCAGCTCGGCCGGGGCTTCCTCCCCGTGCAAGTCGGCGATCACGTCGAGGAGGACGTCGCGCACCAGCAGGTATTCGCCCGGAGCCGGCCCGTAACCCTGGAACCGGCGGGCGACGCGGGCCATGGCGGGGACCAGGTCCTCGTCCGAGGCCGTTGCGGCGATCACGCTGTCGAAGCCGGCCAGGAGCGCGTCCACGCGGATCGGATCGTCGAGGCACTCGAAGGCCGCCGCAGTGCGCGGGGAGACCGACTGGAGCCGGTCCCGGAAGCGGTGGACGGCCACGTCGCGTCCGGGCGCCAGGCGGGCCCAGCTCTCCCGGACGAGGGCGGCGCGGTCGGGGGTCATGTCAGGTACTTCCCTTCGGTCATTGCTCGTCTCTCCACTATCGTCGTGACGGTCGGCGGGGGCAGAGCGCGCCGGATTCGGCGCGCTGCCGCACACCGCGTTACTCGGATCCAGGCCAGGACGGCAGGTTCAGCGTCTTGGTCGAACCGGCGATGAAGATCACGTTCGACTTGTACGCCGCGAGGTCGAGCGCGGGATCGGAGTACACGCTCACGTCGTAGCAGCCGATCGGCACTTCCATGCTCTGGGTCTCACCACCCGAGATCGGGTCGTTGCCGAGGATGTTCGAGCCCCAGGACCCGCCGATGCCGCACAGGCGCAGCTTGACGGCCTCGATGGCGATGTCGGTCTGGTTCGAGATCGCGAGCATGGCCGCGTCATCCCCGGGCTCCGGCTCCGGGCCGGTGCCGCCGCTGCCGCCGCCGTTGTCGTCGCCGCCGCAAGCCGCGAGGCCGAGGACGAAGAGCAGGGACATCGTGGAAAGGGTCCGACCGCTTACGCGGGAAACGTCGAAGAACCGCATTGTTGCCTCCTCAAGGGTCTATTCGCTGGGGCGCCGGGGGGCTCGATCGAGCCGTCTCTGGCCGACGCCGTGGGCAACAGTAGATTCTCCCGTCACGCCGGAGTGTCCCCGGAGTCACCGGGGAAATCACCCGAAAGTCACCTGACCTAACGTGTTGCGAATTCACGTCTTGGGTGGGCTGTTCGTGGAGCGTGACGGCCGCGTCCTGAGTGGCGCGGCCGCCCAGCCCCGGCGGCTGGCCGTGCTCGCCCTGCTTGCCAGGAGCGGTCAGAGGGGACTCACCCGGGAAAAACTCCTCGGATTCCTCTGGGCCGATCAGGAAGAGGAGCGGGGCCGTCGGGCGCTGACCCAGGCGCTCTATGCCCTTCGCCAGGAGCTGGGGAGCGAGGACACCATCACGGGGGCCAAGGACCTCCGGCTCAATCCCGACCTGGTCACGATGGACGTGGCCGAGTTTTCCGCCGCCCTGGCCGAGGGCCGGGTCGAGGAGGCGGTCCAGCACTACCAGGGGGCGTTCCTCGACGGGTTCCACCTGAGCGGCGCCGAGGAGTTCGAGCGCTGGGTGGACCAGGAGCGCCAGGCCTTGGCGCAGGAGTATTCGGAGGCCCTGCGGCAGCTCGCGGTCCGCAGCGGGGAGCGGGGCGAGTCCGACTCGGCGGTTCGTTGGTGGAAACGCCTCGCCGCGCACGACCCGCTGGACTCGCGGACCTCACTTGCCTTGATGAGGGCACTGGAGGCCGCGGGCGACCGGGCGGGCGCGCTTCAGCACGCGCGGATCCACGAGCTGCTCCTCCAGGAGCACCTGGACCTGCCGCCGGACCGCGACGTGGCCGCGCTGGCCGCAGAGATTCGGGGGCGGCAGGAGCGGGGCGAGGCGGCCCCCGCGTCGCCCCCGCCGGCCCAGGCAGGCACAGCAGCCCCGGCGCCGCGCCCATCTGCTCAGGCGCCGCGCGAGCCGGCAGCGGGTTCGGCCGCCCCCACTGCGGCCCCGGTCCCAGCCTCCGGCGCGCCTCCGGCTCAGGTCCCGGCCCCAGTCCCGGCTCGAGTCCCGGAGCCAGCCCGCGGA
>JBOHSQ010000082.1:0-4817 GCA_050733295.1 Gemmatimonadales bacterium | reverse complement strand
CCCGATAGTGCGGACTACTTCTTCGTGAAGGTGAAGGCCCCGACGTGCACATCGAGGTTGTGGTTGATCCGCAGCCCCGCCTGCCCGCCGGTCGCCACCTCCGCCGCCGGGGCGGAAAGAACCTCGGTGCCGTTGGCCAGGAACCGGACCCGGTCGCCGCTGCGCTGGATGCTGAGGGTGTTCTGCTGCGACCCGGACTCATTGGCCTTCACGACCGCCGCGTTCTCGGTCCAGCCTTCGGTCACGTTGGTGGTGGTGGCGCCGGTGCGGCGCTTGATCAGGAACTTCCCGTCGCCGCGGACCAGGAAATAGGTGTAGCTCTGCTCCGGGCCCTGCAGCGCCTGGCCGCCCACGAAGATCCCGTAGGCCTCCGGATGCTCCGGCGCCTTGGTCTGGATCAGGGTGGCGGACGCCTCGAAATCGCCCTGGGCCTGGTCGTCCGGGCGCCACAGGATCACGGCCGGGCCGGTGGTGACGTGCCAGCCGGGTCCCATCGACTCGAACCGGACGTTGTCGAGCGCAGCGTCCTTGTCGGTGCGGGCCTGCCAGCCGGAGGGAAGCTTGCCGCCGCCCTTGGCCGGCTTGTCCGGGTCGGCCTGCTGCGCCGCGGCAGGCAGCGCCACGGCGAGCGCGAGGGCGGTGAGGTTGAGCATACGCATCGGTTCTCCCTGGTGGTGGTGTGGGTGTTGCGGGCCCGGACGTCGCGGGCTAGACTACCGCCCCATGACCGTCCTCGGCATGCTGCTGGCTGCGATCGGCGCCGGACTCATCCTTACGGCGCTCACGTTCGTCACGATCCTCATCGGCATCCTGGTGCACGCCATGGTTGCCCTGTTCGCCGGACCGCTCGTGGACCGGGTGCTGGGGGAGAAGCCCGGAGCGCCGGCCGCCGGCTGACGGCTCAGGAGGCCGGCCCCGCCCCGGCTGCATCCCCTTCCGGGGTCGAGGCTTGGCGGCGCGCCCCCTCGAAATTGATCCGCAGGTTCGCCAGCCCGTCTCGCAGACCCCGCACCCGCATTTGCAGGCCCCCGCCCCTGCGCGTCAGCATCGCCATGATTCCCGCGGCATCGGACATCGAATGCATGCCCATCCCCTGGGCCTGGACCTTGAGCTCGTCCAGGTGGCGGGCCATGGCGCGCACCGCGACCTCATCCGCCTGCAGCACCGCCATCAGCTCGATGGTCTTGTGAAACCGCTCGAACCGGGGCGGCAGGGAATCGAGCCAGGCGAGCTGGGCCTGCTGCCGGGCGCTGAGCTTGCTGGTCGACACGCGGCCTCCAGATGGTGGAACCCCGTCCCCCGGTGCGGGGTTCTCCCGCTTGTGCCCGGGGGGGTCTTCCGGGCGTCCCCCCGGGGCGAATCTTACTCCGGGATGCTCCGTAAGGTTGGCCCGGTCTGCCCGGCAAGGCGGGCGGCCGTTACCCCCACGGGTCCGTCATGAAGCTATCCGACATCTCCATCCGGCGTCCCATCTTCGCCTCGATGATGAGCCTCGCGCTGGTGCTCTTCGGCGCGATCGCGGTCCAGCGGCTGTCGGTACGCGAGTTTCCCGACATCGACCCGCCCATCGTGTCGGTGTCGACCTTCCTGCCCGGCGCCAACCCGCGGGTGGTCGAGTCTACGATCACGGACCCCCTCGAGGAAGAGCTGTCCACCGTCGAGGGACTTCGCACGCTCAGTTCGAGCAGCTCGGAGCAGTTCAGCAACATCATCCTCGAGTTCAACCTCGACCGCGACGTGGAGAGCGCCGCCCAGGACGTGCGGGAGAAGGTCGCGCGGGCGCGGGGCCGGCTGCCCCGGGAGGTCGAGGAGCCGGTCGTCGAGAAGCAGGACGCCGACGCCCAGCCGTTCTACTGGCTCGCGCTGAGCGGCGAGAACCACACCCTCCTCGAACTCTCGGACATCGCCGACCGGATCGTGAAGACCCGGCTGCAGACCATCCCGGGCGTCGGCCGGGCGCAGGTCTTCGGGGAGCGCCGCTACTCGATCCGCATCTGGCTCTCGCCGGAGGAGCTGGCCGCGCGCGGCCTGGCGGTGCAGGACGTGGAGAACGCGATCCGGAGCCGGAGCGTCGAGATCCCCGCCGGGCGCATCGAGTCGGAGCAGCGCGAGTTCACCATCCGCTCGCTGGGCGAGCTCAAGACCGCCGAGGAATACCAGGACCTGACCGTGGCCAACCAGGGCGGGAGCCTGGTCAAGCTGGGCCACCTGGGGCGGATCGAGCTGGGCCCCCGGGACGAGCGCAGCACCCTGCGCTTCAACGGCAACGTGGCGGTGGCGGTCGGCGTGGTGCGGCAGTCGAAGTCGAACATGGTGGAGGTGTCGGACGCCATCCAGCGGGAGCTTCCCGCGATCAACCAGGCGCTGCCGCCCGGGGTGGACCTGGCCACCGCCTTCGACGAGTCGGTGTTCGTCCGGCGCTCGATCGCCGAGACCTTCGAGACGCTCCTGCTGGCGTGCGGGCTGGTCACGCTCATCATCTTCGTCTTCCTGCGGAACCTGCGGGCCACGGTGGTCCCGGCCGTGGCCATCCCGGTCTCGATCGTGTCGACCTTCGCGCTGATGCTGGTGCTGGGGTACTCGATCAACACCTTCACGCTGCTCGCGATGATCCTCGCGATCGGCATCGTCGTGGACGATGCGATCATCGTGCTGGAGAACGCCTACCGGCACCAGGAGGAGCTGGGTGAGGACCCGGAGACGGCCGCCATCCAGGGGACCCGCGAGATCGCCTTCGCGGTGATCGCGACCACCATCTCCCTGGTGGCCGTGTTCTCGCCGCTCGCCTTCCTGACGGGAGCCACCGGCCGGCTGTTCAACGAATTCGGCATCACGCTCGCGGCCTCGGTGGTCTTCTCCGGCTTCGTGGCCCTGACGCTGTCCCCGATGCTCTCGGCCAAGATCCTGCGCGTGCCCAAGAGCCATGGCCCGGTGTTCCTCGCGTTCGAGCGGGGCTTCAATCGGGTGGCCGAGCTGTACAAGCGGTCCCTGGCGCGCGCGGTCCGGCATCCCGGCCTCGTGCTGGCCGGGGCGGCAGCGGCGCTGGTCCTGGCGGTGATCACCTTCCGGGCCCTGGAGCGCGAGTTCCTGCCGGAGGAGGACCGGGGCTGGATGCTGATCATCACCATCGCGCCCGAGGGCTCGACCGTCGAGTACACCGACAGCTACCAGCGCCAGATCGAGGGGATCCTGGCCCAGGTACCGGAGATCGAGGACTACTTCAGCATCGTCGGCTTCGGCGGGAACGTGTCAGGCGGGTTCATCTTCAACCGCTTCTCCGACTGGGACGACCGCGAGCGCGACGTGCGGGCCATCATGAACGAGGTGCAGCCGCAATTCTTCGGGCTGCCCGGGGTCTTCGCCTTCGCGGTCAACCCTTCGCCCGTCGGCGGCTTCGGGAGCCCGGTGCAGTTCGTGGTGCGGCATCCGGACTTCGACTCCCTGGTGGCGGGCATGGACCGAATGGCCACGCGGGCGCGCCAGATCCCCGCACTGGTGAACGTGGACATCGATCTCAAGGTCAACAAGCCGGAGCTGACCATCGCGTACCAGCGCGACCGGATGGAGGATCTCGGGGTGGCGGTCCAGGACGTCGGCGCCACCCTGGAGACGATGATGGGTGGCCGGGAGGTGAACACCTACACCCAGGCCAACAAGCTCTATGACGTGGTGGTGCAGGTGGACCGGCACGACCGGGCGACACCCAGCGACCTGAGCCGCATCTACGTGCGCGGCAGGGGCGGGCAGCTGGTGCAGCTCGACGCCGTCGCCTCGGTCCAGGAAGTGGTGGGCCCCCAGGCGCTGCTGCACTACAACCGGCTTCGCTCCTTCACCCTGGGTGCGAGTCTCGCCGACGGATTCGTTCTGGGGCAGGCCATCGATTCCCTGCGCGCGGCGGCATCCGAGGTGTTGCCGGCCGGGAGCAGCGTGGCGCTGTCGGGTGAATCGCGCGAGCTCGAGGAGAGCGGAAGCGCGCTCTACTTCTCCTTCATCCTGGCGCTGGTCGTGGTGTTCATGGTGCTGGCGGCCCAGTTCGAGTCGCTGGTGCACCCCTTCACGGTGCTGATGGCCGTGCCCCTGGCGGTCACCGGCGCGCTGGTGACCCTCCTGGTCATGGGCTCCACGCTCAACCTCTACAGCCAGATCGGGTTCATCCTGCTCATCGGGCTGTCGGCCAAGAACTCGATCCTCCTGGTCGAGTACGCCAACCAGCTGCGCGACCGGGGCATGGAGCTGGTCGAGGCGGTGCTCGAGGCCGGCCGCATCCGGTTCCGCCCCATCCTCATGACGGCGGTCTCCACCGTGGTCGGGGCCCTGCCCATCGCGCTGGGCATCGGGGCGGGCTCGAGCAGCCGGAAGCCCCTCGGGCTCGTCATCGTCGGCGGCGTCACCATCGCCACCATCCTCACCCTCGTCCTGGTGCCCGTGGTCTACCTCCTCTTCGAACGCGCCCGCCAGCGGGTGCTCGGCCGCCGTGCCCTTCGGGCCTCGGTCGATGTCACCCCCGAGGCGGGGTGATGCTCGCGCTCCTCGCCTCGATCCAGCTCGCGGCACCCTCGGCGGTGCTCACCCCTCAGGTGCAGGACACCGTGCCGGTGGTGACCCTGGCCGAGGCCCTCGAGCGCGCCACCCGCTTCGATCCGAACTACGTCGCGGCGGCAGGCCAGGTGGAAAACGCCGAGTGGGCGCGGCGGAACGCCATCACCGCGTTCATCCTCCCCTCGTTGGAGCTGAGCACGAGCTACACCCAGAGCTCCACCCCGACGTTCAACTTCGGGACCGGTGGATTCTCCAAGCAGTTCGTGGCGGCCCAGGTC
>JBOHSQ010000081.1:0-12187 GCA_050733295.1 Gemmatimonadales bacterium | reverse complement strand
CCCGACTCGCGCGAGGTCCACGACCACCTGCTCCGTCTCGACCGGTGGCTGGGCGTCTTCCTCGATTCGCTGCGCGCGATTGCGCCGGGCGACGTGATCGTGGCGGTGACATCCGACCACGGGGTGCAGTCCTACCCCGAGAGGGAGCGTTCCTTGGGTAGGCCGGGCGGGCGGCTGGCCACGCGGGCCTGGCTCGCCCGCCAGCAGGACTCGCTGGTGGCCCGCTGGGGTACCGACTTCGGGCTCAGGTTCGACAGCGGGTTGCTGCTCGCGGACCTCTCCGCACTGCGCGCGCGCGGTGTGGACACCGACGCCTTCAACGACCGGATGGCCGCGGCGATGCGCGGGATGGAAGGGGTGGCCGCGGCGTGGACCCCGCGCTCGCTCGCCGCTGCGCAGGTCACCGATTCGGCGGCCGGGTACTGGCGCCGGAATCTCCCTCCGTCGCTCGAGTGGGCGGTCGCGCTCCAGGCCCGCCCGGGCTGGGTCTGGTTCGAGAGGCCCGATGACGCCGACCACGGCACCAGCAACCTCGCAGACCGCCGCGTTCCGGTGATCTTCTGGGGTGCCGGTGTCACTCCCGCCCGCTGCACCGCGGTGGTGCGCACCGTGGACATCGGACCCACCCTGGCGCAGGCCGTGGATGTTTCCCCCACCGAACCGGTGGACGGCCGCGCCCTTCCCCTCGACCGCTGCGTGACTCGATGATGCGCCCGACGCTCCTCGCCACCCTTGCCCTGGCTTCGATGTCCCTGACTACCGCCGCTACTCGCGCCGCCGCCCAGGCTTCCGACCCCGCGCTCGAACGCGCCCGCCGGATCCTCGCCGCCTCGCCCGTGGTGGACGGGCACAATGACCTGCCCTGGGAGATCCGGGCCAACCGCGATCACCCACGCGACGTCGCCGCGTACGACCTGACCCGCCGGACGCCGGGCCACACTGACCTCGAACGCCTGCGGGCTGGCGGGGTCGGCGCCCAGTTCTGGTCGATCTACATCCCGGGCGACTACGCCGACAGCGGCTATGCCCGGGTCCAGCTCGAGCAGTTCGACATTGCCCGCCGGATGGTGGCACGCTATCCCGACCGGCTCGCGCTCGCCCTCACCTCGGCGGACATCGACCGCGCCATCGCGGACGGGCGGGTCGCGTCGCTCCTGGGCATGGAAGGCGGGCACGTCATCGAGAACTCGCTCGGTGCCCTGCGGGCTTACCACGAGCTGGGCGCCCGCTACATGACGCTCACCCACAACGTCACCCTGGACTGGGCCGACGCCGGGCTCGACAGCGCGCGTCACGGAGGGCTCACCCGGTTCGGGCGCGAGGTGGTGCGGGAGATGAGCCGGCTGGGGATGCTGGTGGACCTGTCCCACACCTCGCCGGGGACGATGAGCGACGTGCTCGACGTCGCCGAGGCACCCGTGATCTTCAGCCACTCCTCGGCGCGCGTCCTCGTCGACATCGCGCGCAACGTGCCCGACTCGATCCTGCGGCGGCTGCCGAAGAACGGCGGCGTGATGATGGTGACCTTCGTGCCGGACTTCGTGTCCGCCGAGGTGCTCCGCGCTGGCCGGGCCCGCGACGAGGAGATGCGGCGCCGGATCGCGGGCGTCAGCGACACCGCCGAGCGCCGCCGCATCGCGCGCGAGGTGCGCGCCGGGTTCCCGATGCCGCGCGCGACGCTGGCCCAGGTGGCCGACCACTTCGACCATGTGGCGAAGGTTGCGGGGCACGATCATGTGGGCATCGGCAGCGACTTCGACGGGATTGATGCGACCCCGATCGGGCTCGAGGACGTCTCGGCGTTCCCCAACCTCATAGGCGAGCTGGCGCGGCGGGGCTGGAGCGACGAGGACCTGAAGCAGCTCACTGGGGGCAACGTCCGCCGCGCCCTGCGGCAGGCGGAGGCGGTGGCGGCGCGGCTGCAGAAGGAGCGGCCTCCCTCCACCGCGACGATCGAGGAGCTGGACGGATTGCGGTGAACGGGCCCCACACCACGCCCCCGTTCACCGAGGCCCTGAACTCCGCGTTCAATTCGGTAGGCTGCCAACTTCCCGTTTGAGCCCCACCGCCACGGCCCCTCCCACCGCGATGAGGGCGAACCCGAACCACTGCAGGGCGTAGCTCAGGTGGGGGCCGTCGTCGAGCGCGGGGGGTGCCTGGCGGCGGGGCCAGGGCGGCAGCGCGGAGTCGGGCGTCTGCAGCACTGAAATCGCCGCGAGCGGCGCGGCCGATCGGGCCCGAAGCGCGGCGAGGTCGAGTCCGCGCCATGTCGTGCTGCCGCGGCGCTCGAGCGGCTCGCCGCCATCGTCGCGCGACGGGATTTCCAGCGCGATGCCCGCCACCTCCCGCGGCCCTGGCTCCTCGTGTCCCTCGAGCTGGGCGCTCACCGCATCCGGCGCCGGCACGAATCCGCGGTCCACCAGCACGAGCGTGTCCGTTCCCTCCGGCCGGAACGGTGTCACTACCCGGACGCCGGGCCCGCCATCCCATGATGCCCCGCGGATCACGATCTCGCCCGCGCGATCGAACTCGCCCCGCATTCGCACCCGCCGCTGGTCCAGCTCCGCGCCGAGCCGCCCGGGGCCGAGCACCACCGGTTCGGCCGTCCTCGCCGCGAGCACCACCGCGTTCCGCGCGCGGCGCGCCCCGAGCCGGTCGAGCTGCCAGAACGCGAGCCGCACGCAGACGGCGCCGACCACGAGTGCGAGCACGACGAGGCCTTTCCAACTGCGTGACATTCTTGTCTCCCGCGGGGGACACGAGCGGCCCGGTGCCGTCTGGAGGGCGGGCCCAAGTCCAAGCCATTTCAACGAGTTGGGGCAGGGGGTCCGACCGGCCCGGTGCTTGCCTTCGATGCAACCGGTGCGGCCGGCCTGGCCCCGCGACCGCCCAACTTACACCGATATGCTCCGGAGACGACCCATGCGCGCGCCCGTGTCCCGCGCCTTCGCGGCCCTCCTCGTGGCCGCCGCTGCTCCCCTCTCGCTCGCCGCCCAGTCGCATGGCGGCGGGCTCCGTGAAGTCACGAAGCCCGTGCCACCGCCGCCCGCGCAGCGGAGCGGTTTCTGGGTCGCCGGCGGCATGGGCGGCGGGTACGAATCGTTCCTCACCGACGGTGACCCCGCCGGCTGGTCCGAGGAGGAGCTGGGCTTCACCGGCAACTTCAAGCTCGGCGGCTCGCCTTCGCCCCACTTCCGCTTCGGCGGTGAGCTCACCGGCTGGGGCAAGGAGATCAACGGCGTCGAGGAGTGGCTCGGCAGCATGATGTTCGTGGCCCAGGTGTATCCCTCGGCCGACGCCGGCTTCTTCCTCAAGGGCGGCACCGGGCCCACCTACTTCCACCAGCAGGTGTTCGACGGGATCACCTATTTCGAGGTGGATGACAACGGCTGGGGCTGGAACGCCGGCGCAGGGTGGGAGTTCCGGGTGGCGCGCAGCCTGTTCCTCGGCCCCACGGTCGATTTCTACGAGCACGACTACGGCCCGTTCCGCGAGCGGCTGCTGACGATCGGGCTCACGATTTCCGGGCCCTGACGCGCACGGCACAGGGTTGATTCCGCCACGGCCGGCGGCTATAATCTCTCGCCCCGCCCTGGTGGTGAAACTGGTAGACACGCTATCTTGAGGGGGTAGTGCCGAAAGGCGTCACGGTTCGAATCCGTGCCAGGGCATCGGGGGCGCAGCGACGCGCCCCCGTCGTGTTTTTCGCCACAGTAGCTCAGAGGTAGAGCTCTCGATTCGTAATCGAGCGGTCGTGGGTTCGATTCCCACCTGTGGCTCTGGAATCGTGAAGGTCAAAACACGAAGCTCGAAGGACGCAGCAAGGCCGGGGGCATTCGCCCTCCGGCCTTTTGACTTTCAGGGCCCGTGAGGGCAACTCTGGAAGGTGATGATGACGCCGAGCCTCGTTCCGTTCGCGGTGGTCGTGCTGCTCGCGCTGTCGGCACGGCCACTCCAGGCGCCCGCCAGCCGCCTCGACGCCTGCGTGTCAAAGCCGGCGGGGCGGTTCTCCCTTCCGCGCGACCTCGCCGAGATCTCCGGGCTCGCCTGGGCCAATGACGCCCTGCTCGCCCATGGCGACGAGACCGCCTCCATCTACCGGATCGACGGGGTACGGGGCAGCGTGACGCGGGTCGCATTCCTGGAGGGGCGCCCGCGCGATGATTTCGAGGGAATCGCGGTGACGGACAGCCAGCTGGTGCTCGGCACCAGCAAGGGCCGCCTCTACTTGGCGGGCTGGCCCGCTGCCCCGGGCACCCTGCCGTACCGCGTCGTCGAGACCGGTCTCGGGCGCGGCTGCGAGCTGGAAGGCCTGGCGTGGGACGCAGGGTCGGGAGCACTGCTCATGCCGTGCAAGCGAGTCGCGGGCGAAAAGCGGAAGCACGGGCTCACGGTGCGCCGGTGGCATCTCGCCCGGGGCGCGCCGCTCCAGCCCGTGGTGGTGCGCGCCGAGGCGATGGCACGTGCGGGCCTCCCCGGTTTCCGCGCGACGTCCATCGAGGTGGATCCGCGCACCGGCAACTGGATCCTCTTCTCCGGGGCAGAGCCCGGCGCCGTCGAGATGACGCCGGCCGGCAACATCCTGCGCGCGGTGCGGCTCAGCCACGGCCTGCATCGCCAACCCGAGGCGCTGGCCCTCTCGCCCGACGGCGACCTCTTCGTTGCGGATGAAGCGGCAGGATTCCGAGCCACGCTCACCCGATACCGCTGCGCGATTCGGTGACACCGCGCGCCACGCTTGTCTTCCTGCCGGGCCTGCTCGTGGCCTGTAACGGCCGCCCGGCGCCCTCCCTGCTCCCCGCGGTGCTGGACGCGGAGGTCGTGGCCACACTCCTCCTCGTGGGCGACACCGGCGCGCCGTGGCCGGACCCCGACCCGACTTTCGGGGCGCTCGCCGACATGGCGGGACGGAACCCGCAGCGCACCGCGATCGTGTTCCTGGGCGACAACATCTATCCCCGGGGGCTTCCCCCGGAGGGCGCGCCCGATCGCGCGCACGCTGAGGAGGTGCTCCGCGCGCAGGTGGACATCGCGAGGGAGAAGGGCGTGCGCGCCTGGTTCGTCCTCGGCAACCACGATTGGGACTACCACTCGCCCGAGGGGCTCGAGTCCGCGCGACGCCAGGCGGTCTGGGTCCGCGAGCGCGGCGAGGGCCTGGCCGAGGTGGTGCCCGAGGGGGGCTGCCCCGGGCCGGAAGTGCGCGACATGGGCGAGGCCTGGCGCCTCATCTTCCTTGACACCCAGTGGTGGCTGCACCAGGGCCCGAAGCCGGTGCAGGGAGACACCACCTGCGTCGTGGCCGACAGCGCCGGCATCGTCGAGGCGCTGCGCACGGCGATCGCGGAGGCGGGGCCCCGCCGCGTGGTCGTCGCGGCGCACCATCCCCTCGCCTCGGGGGGACGCCACGGCGGGCACTTCGGCTTCCGCCACCATCTCTTCCCGCTTCGGGAACTCGAGTCGTGGGCCTGGCTCCCGCTCCCCATCGTGGGGTCCATCTATCCGCTGGGGCGGCAGCGCGGCGCCTCCGACCAGGACTTCTCGGGGATCCGCAACCGCGCGATGCGCGGCGCGCTCAACCAGGTCTTCGCCGACCAGCCACCGCTGGTTTTCGCCGCGGGGCACGAGCACGCCCTGCAGGTGATCCAGGGCCGCAACCTGCCGGTACATCTCGTGAGCGGCAGCGGCTCGACCGATCACGGCTCCTGGGTCGATTGGCTCGACTCCACCCGGTACGCCACGTCGAAGACCGGGTGGATGCGGCTCGACCTCCTCAACAACGGCCGCGTGCGCGCCTCCGTCATCACGCTGGACGAAGACAACAAGCCCTCTGAGACATGGGCGGACTGGCTCGGCCAATGACCACCTTCCGCGTTGCCGCCATCGCGGTCGTTCTCGGTGTCGCGTCGACCGTCACTTCTGCCGGGCCGGCCATGGGGCAGGAGCCCCGCGTCTCCAGCACCGGCGCCGGCGCCGCCGCCACCGTGAAGACCGTTCCCGGGCCGCAGTACGATGCCGGCTGGCTCCATCGGTTCTTCTTCGGGACCCGCTACCGCGACATGTGGACCCGGCCCATCACGGCACCGGTGCTCGACCTCGACCGCTTCGCCGGGGGCCTCACCCCCACCGAGACGGGCGGCCGGCGCCAGACGGTGTCGCTCCGGTTCAAGGGCGCGGACGGGCGGGAGTACGCCTTCCGGTCGGTGGACAAGGACCCCTCGCGCGTCCTCGACACCACGCTCCGGAAATCGGTGGCGGCCGAGATCGTCCGCGACCAGACCAGCGCCCTCCACCCAATGGCCGGGATCGTCGCCGCCCCGATCCTCACCGCCGCGGGCATCCGGAACGCCAACCCCCGGCTCTTCGTCATGCCGGACAGCCCGAAGCTGGGCGAGTTCCGCGAGGAGTTCGCCGGCATGCTCGGGACGCTGGAGGAGCGGCCCGACGAGGACGTCGGGTTCACACGCGACGCAATCGAGGTGGCCGACACCGAGGAGATGATCGAGGAGATCGGGAAGCATCCCGAGGCACCGGTGGATGGGCGGGCGTTCCTCACGGCCCGGATGCTGGACTTCTTCCTCGGGGACTGGGACCGGCACGCCGACCAGTGGCGTTGGGCACTGGTGGACGACCGGCTCGGCCGCCGATGGATCCCCATTCCGCGGGACCGCGACCACGCCTTCTCCAGGTACGACGGCGCCGTGCTCTCGCTCTACCGGCGGCAGTCCCGTCCCGAGCTGCTCGAGTTCGGCGGCGACTACGCCTCGCCCAAGGCCACCACCTGGGTGGGCCGCCAGCTCGACCGCCGCTTCCTCACGTCCCTCGAACGGCCGGTCTGGGACTCCGTCGCCCGCGGCCTGCAGGCCCGCCTCACCGACTCGGTGCTCGAGGAAGCGGTGGGTACCCAGCCGCCCGAGTACGCCCGGGAATCGGCCCAGCTGCTGAACGAGCTCAGGAGCCGCCGCGACGGCCTGCATGGGTTCGCGATGCAGGTCTACAAGATGATGGCCGGAGAGGTCGACATCTACGGCAGCGACCTCGCCGACCTGGCCACGGTCGAGCGCAAGAAGGACGAGACCACGGTCACCGTCACGGCCAAGGGGATGGAGCGGCCGATCTACCGCCGCCGGTTCTCCCCCAGGGAGACCAACGAGATCCGGATCTTCCTCGGCAAGGGCGGTGACAGTGCCATCGTCCGCGGCAAGGGCGACCCGAATGTCAGGATCGTGGGTGAGGACGGGAACGACCGGCTCGTGGCTGCCGACGGCGTGGGCGGTGTGCGCATGTACGACACCGGCAACGAGTCAAAGGCCTACGGCGGCACGCTCATCACCCGGCCGGAGAGCGACACCATCGCGGAGCGCGACTGGGGCTCGAGCTGGACGGTGGATCCCATCATCACCGGTTCATCCGACCTGGGACTGGTGCTGTCCGGCCTGGTCCAGCACAAGCAGTACGGTTTCCGCCAGCATCCCTTCGCGTGGCGGGGCAGGGCCGGCGTGAGCTACGCCACCGGCCACAGCGCCTTCGCCGGGCACGTCGAGATCGAGAACCCGCTCGAGTCGAGCTCCACCTGGCTCACGTTCACGGCGCTGGCCTCCGGGCTCGAGGCGATCCGGTTCTACGGCATCGGCAACGGGACCACCGACGAGGAGCCGAAGGACTTCTACCGGGTGTACCAGACGGCGTACGAGATCCGGCCTGGCATCCGGTTCGGTGGCCTTGGCATCTGGCGCTTCGACCTAGGCGCCGCCCTGCGCTATGTCGAGACCGACCCGACCGACGACGACAACATCGGGAAGATCGTGGACGTGGAGGAGCCGTTCGGCACCGGTGATGTCGGCCGCATCGGCCTCGTCGCCTCCGCGGTGCACGACCATCGCGACAAGGCGATGATGGCGCGCCACGGGCACCTGATGCGCGCCTACGTCGAGGCCTACCCGCAGGTGTGGGGCGACCTCGAGAAGCAGTTCGGGGCGGGAGAGCTGTCGCTGCACCAGTACTGGACGCCGTCGCAGGAGGGGCGCCTCACACTGGTGGGACGGGTCGGCGGGCGCGCCGTCTGGGGCGACGCTCCCTTCTACGAGCTCGCCTTCCTCGGCGGGGAGTCCAGCTTGCGGGGCTACCGGCGCAACCGCTTCGCGGGCGACCAGTCGGCCTACGGCGCCGGCGAGGTGCGGGTGCGGTTCGCCAGGTTCAGCGGGTTCCTTCCGGGCGAGGCCGGCGTCTTCGGCCTGGGCGAGATCGGGCGGGTCTTCTCGGGCGCCGACGACAGCAAGACCTGGCACCGCTCGATCGGCGGAGGCCTCTTCATCTCCCTGGTGGACCGTGCGTTCGTCTTCGTGGGCGGTGCCGCGCACAGCCGCGAGGGGACCCTGGGGTACTTCGGAATCGGCTTCCCGGACTAGCCGATCGGCGTCAACCCCGCTTCGATCCCCGCCCGCTCTGCCTCGAGCCAGGCCGGCAGCTTGAGCTCGCCGCCCAGCGCGCCGGCCGGCTCGTCCACCGCGAAGCCGGGACCATCGGTGGCCAGCTCGAGGATCAGCCCGTCGGGCGCCCGGAAGTAGATCGAGTGGAAGTACGTCCGGTCGAGCACCTCGGTGACCCGGACGCCCTGCGACCGCAGGTGATCCTGCCACGCCAGCAGGTCCTCGTCGCTTCCCCCGCGGAACGCCACGTGGTGCGTCTGCCCCACGCCCAGCTCGGCCCGGCGGCCGTGCGGGGGCCACTCGAACAGCGTGTAGGAGCTGTGCGGGGACACCGACTGCCCGTCGTAACGGGCCCAGAACCAGTGCGGGATGTCCGGGGCGTCCTGGTTCACGCTCCGCTTCACCAGCCGGAGCCCGAGCGCCTGGTGCAGGAACTCGTCGGCCCGCTTGATGTCGTCGGTCATCCCGGTGATGTGGTGCAGCCCCTGGAGCTGCATGTCGGGCGTGATCACCGGGACCGGCTCGGGGTGCGTGAGCGCGCGGATACCGGCTTCGTCCCGTCCGCCGCGGAGCTGCCGCGCCGGCGGCAGCGTGTCCTGCTCGCCCAGTTGGTCGGCGGGCTCGTCGATGGCGTAGCCCGGCCCCTTCGTGGCGATCTCCACCACCTGGCCGTCGGGATCGGTGAAGTAGATGCTGCGGAAGTAGCCGCGGTCGTATGGCCCGCTCACCGGCACGCCCGCATCCGTGAGCCGCCGCTTCCACTTGAGCTGCGCCTCCGGCGTCTCGACGCCGAGCGCCAGGTGATGCACCCCGCCTACACCGTAGTGCCCGCGCGGTGCGCGGGGCCACTCGAAATAGGTAACCAGCGTGCCCGGCGCGCCGGTGTCGTCGCCGAAGTAGAGGTGGTAGCTCCCCGGGTCGTCGAAGTTGACGGTCTTCTTCACCAGGCCGAGGCCGAGCAGCTCGCGCCAGAACGCCACGGAATGCTTGGCGTCGCTCGTGACCAGCGTGATGTGGTGGAACCCATCGGTGATGCGCGGCGTCGTCATCGCGAGCCTCCCTGTACCGCCGCGGCCAGCCGGCCGAGCCAGCGCCTGGCCTCCGCGACTTCGTCCTGTGTGATCGTGTGTCCCCCGGTGAAGTCCCAGGCGTGGAGGTCGGCGCCTCCGGCCTGGAACGCCGCCCGACCCGCCCGGGCGAGGGCGAAGGGGACGTTTCCGTCGGCCGTGCCGTGGCCCCAGAACACCGGGAGCCCGGCGGCAGCTTCGGTCCTCACGGTGGGGTGGTCGGGCACGAACCCGCTGAGGTTGAGCACTCCCGCCACCGACCCCGGCCGCCGGAGCGCCTGCCCGATGCCCATGGTGCCGCCCTGGGAGAACCCGCCGACGACCGCCGGCCCCTCGAGGCCCAAGTGAGGCAGGGCATCGAGGAGGTCGGACAGCGCCTGCTGGCTGGATTCGAAGTGGTCGGGGTCCGGGCGGGTTCCGCCCAGGAACCGGTACCAGGCCCACCCGGTGCCGTAGCCCAGCGGGGCGGCCTCGAATGGCGCCCGGATGAGGACGGCGGGGGAGTCGGGGGCGAGCAGCCGGGCCAGCGGGGCCAGGTCCCGCTCATCGCTCCCTCGGCCGTGCATCAGGACCAGGACGGGCCTGCCGGGGGCGTCGGGGGCGAGGATGTCGTGGTGCAGCATCAAACCTCCTAAATCTTAGAACTAAGATAATCGGTGGGCCGACACCGTCAAGGGCGGCGACAGCAGGGCGGCCCGGGCCCGTCTGCCCCCCGCTCTTCCCGTTCGGCCCCGCCCTCCGCTACCTTTCCGCCGCCTGCAAACGGGACGTAGCGCAGTCCGGTAGCGCACTGCAATGGGGTTGCAGGGGTCGCGGGTTCAAATCCCGCCGTCCCGATTCACTCGAGGCCGGTCCGATGGGGCCGGCTTTTTTCACTTCCAGCTCCCCCCTCATGGCCCGGATCACCCTCGCCACCGCTGCCCACATCCCCGAGCTGGCCCCCGACGACCAGCTCCTGCTTCCCGTGCTCAGGGCGCTGGGCGCGGAGGTCGAGCCGGCGGTGTGGAGTGATGCGGCGTACCCCTGGGCCGAGCGCGACCTCGTGGTGGTGCGTTCGACCTGGGACTACGAGGGCCAGCGCGCGGCGTTCGTGGGCTGGGCGCGGGAGGTGTCGCGGGTGACGCGCATCGAGAACGATGCGGACCTCCTCGACTGGAACACCGACAAGAGCTACCTGGAGCGGTTCGGGCGGGAGGGCCTGCCCGTCGTGGCCACGGCGATCCTCGACGGGGCAGGGCCCGGCGACCTCGAGCTGCTGCTCGCGGAGCGCGGCTGGGACGAGGCGGTGGTGAAGCCGGCCGTGGGCGCGGGTGGGCGCGATATCTACCGGGTCCGCGCGGGCCGGATGCGGGACGCCGGCGACGGGCTGAACCGGATGCTCGGCCACGGGCGCGCCCTGGTTCAGCCGTTCCTCCGGACGGTCGAGGCGATGGGCGAGCTGTCGCTGCTCTTCTTCGATGGCCGTTTCAGCCATGCCGCCATCAAGCGACCCGCCACCGGCGAGTTCCGGGTGCAGGAGGTGCTCGGCGGCTCCACGACGCGGATCGACGTGACTGCGCGTGAGGTGGCGGCCGGTGAACGGGTACTGGCTGCGCTCACCACCGTGCCGCTCTACGCCCGCTGCGATTTCCTCCACGCACCGGATGGCGAGTGGCTCCTGTCCGAGCTCGAGCTGACCGAGCCCTCGATGTTCATGGTGCTCGATCCCGCGGCCCCGGAGCGCTTCGCCCGGGCCATCCTCTCGCGCGCCGGAACCCCCGCGCGCTAGCTTCCGGGGATGCGACGCCGGATCGTGCTCTGGGGCAGCCTGGTCCTGGCTGCCCTTCTCTTCTGGAAATACGGACGATCGGGCCCAGCGCCCGGCGAGCTGCAGGCTCCCCCGGGATTCCGCGTCGATGTCTGGGCGGACGATGTGGACGGCGCCCGGTCCCTCGCGCTCGGCGCCGGTGGTACGGTGTTCGTGGGGACCAGGGACGCCGGGAATGTCTACGCCGTGCGGGACGAGGACGGCGACGGCCGCGCCGACCGGATTCGCATCATCGCCACCGGGCTCGAGATGCCGAACGGTGTCGCCGTCCGCGACGGCGCGCTCTACGTGTCCGAGGTGAGCCGGATCATCCGGTTCGACGACCTCGAGTCCCGCCTCGACTCGCCCCCGGCGCCTGCGGTCGTGTTCGACCGGTATCCCACCGAGGGCCATCACGGCTGGAAGCACATCGCCTTCGGCCCCGACGGGATGCTCTACGTGCCGGTGGGCGCTCCGTGCAACATCTGCAGCCCCGCCGACACCCTCTTCGCCACCATCACGCGCCTCCGGATCGACGGCACCGGCGTGGCCGACAATTCCGGCGCCCGGATCTTCGCGCGCGGCGTGCGCAACAGCGTCGGATTCGACTGGCACCCGGAGAGCGGCGAGCTGTGGTTCACCGACAACGGCCGCGACTGGCTGGGGGACGACCGCCCGCCGGACGAGCTCAATCGCGCGCCCGCCGCCGGGCTCCACTTCGGCTTTCCGCACTGCCACGGCCGGGACATCGTCGACGCCGAGTTCGGGGACGTCCAGCCCTGCAGCCGGTCCCGGCCGCCCGAGGTCGAGTTCGGCGCCCACGTCGCGGCGCTCGGGATCCATTTCTACCGCGGCACGATGTTCCCGGCGGAGTATCGGGGGCAGGCGTTCGTCGCCCACCATGGAAG
>JBOHSQ010000080.1:0-4897 GCA_050733295.1 Gemmatimonadales bacterium | reverse complement strand
GGCGAGCCGCCCTTCACCGGGCCCACCGCCCAGGCCATCGTCGCCCGCGTCGTCACCGAGGAGCCCCGCCCGCTCACCGCCCAGCGCCGCACCGTGCCGCCCGGCGTCGAGGCCGCGGTGCTCACCGCGCTCAACAAGCTCCCGGCCGACCGCTTCGCCAGCGCGGCCGAGTTCGCCCGCGCGCTCGAGGACCCCCGCTACGCCGCCACCGCCGCCATCACGTCATCGCGAGCCGCGCCAGCGGCGAAGCAATCCCGCCGCCCCGTCACCGCGCTCGCCACCCTCGCTCTCGTGTTCGCCGTGCTCGCGGCCTGGGGCTGGCTCCGCGGCCCCCGTGTGGCGTCGGAACCCACCAGCGCATTCCCGATCCGCCTGGGCCCGCCGGAGGGTGGGCGGGGTTACGTGAACGCCGGCATCGCCCTCTCGCCCGATGGCCGCACCATCGTGTACGCCGACAGTGTGGGCCCCCCCTCGACGCTGGGCGGGCTCCCGGCCCTGCGGTTCTTCGTCAAGTCGCGGGAGGAATCCGCCGGCCGGCCGCTTGCCGGCGGGGTGAACGGGTTCGCGCCCTTCTTTTCGCCGGACGGCCGCTGGATCGCCTACAGCATGACCGCGGGGGGGATGGCCAAGATCTCCCTCTCCGGCGGGTCGCCGGTCATGCTCTCCGACTCCGGTGGCAGCTTCGGGCCCGGCGCCTGGCTCGACGACGGATCCGTCGTCTTCCCCGATCGCGGTGGCCTCCGGCTGCTCCTCGTGGCCGATACCGGCGGGCCCGTCCGGCGGCTTACCACCGCCGACTCGATCGGGCGCCTGGTCGTGAGCGCGAGCCCGCTCCCCGACTCGCGCGGGGCGTTGTTCGAGACCTGCGTCGGGCTCAACGTCTGCGCCCAGGCGGAAACCTGGGTCTACGATCATCAGGGCCACTCGGTGCGCCGGCTGCTGCCCGGGGCCGCGCGGGCCCACTACCTCCCGGGCGGCTACGTGGCGTACTCCCAGGGCGATGGCACCCTCTCCGCCGTGCCTCTCGACCTCCGCTCCCTCACCGTGGCCGGCGACCCGGTGTTGCTGCGCTCGGGGCTCGCCACCGACGGGGTCCGCGGGGGTGTGGTCATCTCCCGTGACGGAAGCACTCTGGTCTACTCCGAGGGCGCGGTTCGCCCAGACCCCGCCCTTCTCCCCGCGCTCGTCCTGGTGGACCGCGGCGGGCGGGTCACCCCGGTGCCCGGGGGCGACACCCTGCGGGTAAGCGGAATCGGGGGACTCAGCCTCTCCCCCGATGGGAGTGCGGTCGCCTACGACCGTGAGGACCCCTCGACCGCCCGGACCGACGTCTACGTCAAGCGCCTGCCCGACGGCCCCGTCTCCCGGCTCACCTTCGAGGGCACCGCGAACATCCGGCCTTCCTGGTCGCCCGATGGGCGTCGGCTCCTCTGGGTCTCCGATCACAACGGCATCCAGGAACTCTGGGGCCAGCGGGCCGACGGTAGCGGCAAGGCCGAGAAGATTCTCGGTGAGCAGCGACCCGTCTTCGACGGCCGCTGGTCCGGCGACGGGAACTGGCTCATCTACCGGACCGACGACCTCGCCGCCGGGTCGGGCGACATCCTGGCGCTCAACCTGCGCGACTCGACCACCGTCGTCGTTGCAGACTCCCGCTTCGAGGAGACCGGCCCGGAGCTCTCGCCCGACGGCCGCTGGATCGCCTTCTGCTCCAATCGCACCGGGCGCAAGGAGGTGTACGTCCGGCCGTTCCCCAACGTGGAGGACGGTCTCTGGCAGGTCTCCGCCAATGGAGGTGGCGAGCCCCGCTGGCGAAAGGATGGCTCCGAGCTGTACTACTGGAATCACTCCGACGAGATGATTGCGGCCCGGGTCGCCTCCTCGCCCAGCTTCACCGTCTTGAGCCAGTCGGTGCTCTTCCGCGGCCCGTTCTTCAAGAACGATCACAGCCACTTCTTCGACGTGACCGCCGCCGGCCAGTTCATCGCGTTGCGGTTCGACCAGCCTGAATCCAGTGCCGGGGCCCGGCAGGATCACGGCGAGCCGGTCCTGGTCCAGGGCTGGGGCGCCGAGCTGCGCCGCCTGCTCGCGAAGTGAGGCCCGAATGACCGCCTCCGCCCGCCTCACCGCCGCACTCACCGACCGTTACCGCCTCGAACGGGAGCTGGGCCAGGGCGGCATGGCCACCGTCTACCTGGCCCAGGACCTGAGGCACCATCGCAGGGTCGCGGTGAAGGTGCTCCGGCCCGAGCTCGCCGCGGTCATCGGTGGCGACCGGTTCCTCGCCGAGATCAAGACCACCGCCAACCTCCAGCACCCCCACATCCTCCCGCTGTTCGACAGCGGCGAGGCCGACGGGTTCGTCTTCTACGTGATGCCCTACGTCGAGGGCGAGTCGTTGCGCGACCGGATCCGGCGGGAGCACCAGCTGCCGGTGGACGACGCGGTGCGCACGGCGCGCGAGGTGGCCGACGCCCTGGACTACGCGCACCGGCACGGAGTGATCCACCGGGACATCAAGCCCGAGAACATCCTGCTGCACGACGGCCGGGTGTTGGTGGCCGATTTCGGGATCGCGCTGGCGGTCAGCCGGTCCGAGGGCGGTACCAGGATCACCGAGACCGGAATGAGCCTCGGCACGCCGCACTACATGGCCCCGGAGCAGGCCATGGGTGAGCGGGAGCTCTCTCCCAGGGCCGACATCTACGCCTTGGGCTGCGTGACCTACGAGATGCTGTGCGGCGAGCCGCCATTCACCGGGCCCACGGCCCAGGCGATCATCGCGCGGGTGATGACCGAGGAGCCGCGCTCCCTCACCCTCCAGCGCAAGACGATTCCGCCGCACCTCGAGGCCGTGACCCGGAAGGCGCTGGAGAAGTTGCCGGCCGACCGCTTCGCGACCGCGGCGGAGTTCTCGGCGGCGCTGATGAATCCCGCCCTCACGCTACCCGCTGGCGTCCCCGCGGGGCGCCCCTTCGGTCGGGCGCGTTCCCTGTGGAATCCGCTCAGTATCGGCGCTGCCGCGCTCGCGGCGGGCCTGGCCCTGCTGGCGGCGGCCCTCGCCAGCCCGGCCAAGCCTGCTCCGGTAGCCCGGTTCCGCGTCATGCTCGACTCCACCCGCCGACTCTTCTTCACCGGCCAGGCCAATCCGCCGCGGATTGCCGTCTCCCCGGACGGCACCGAACTGGTGTACGTCGGTGTGTCCGAGAGCACCGGCGTGGTGGGCATCGGTAACCTGGGATCTTCCATCCTGGGCTCCGGAACCAGTGGGTTCTCCATCGCCAGCCGCTCCAATGCCCTGATTCACCACCGTTTCAGCGCCACGGAATCTCGCCAGCTGCCCGGGACCGAGGGTGCCTGGGCGCCCCAGTTCGCGCCGGACGGGGAGCGGGTGGCCTACGTGGTGAACCTGGCCGGCGGCGGCCTGGCCGTACGGATCGTGTCACTGTCGGGGGGGCCGCCGGTAACCGTGCTGGACTCCGCGGTGGGAAGCGCCGTCGCCTGGGGCCCCGATGACCATCTCTACTTCCTGCACCCCACCGAGCCCGAGGTGTACCGCGTGCCCGCTGCCGGGGGAGCGGCGGAACGGGTGACACGCCTTCAGGGGCCCGCGGAAGCAGCGTTTGAGTGGCCGGCCATCCTCCCCAACGGGAAGGGCATCATCGTCACCACGGCTCCCCGCCAGGCCACGAATGCGTCCCCCGGCGACCGCGTGTCGGTCCAGGTGTTCGACCTGGCAACCGGCGCCCCGCGGGGTGCGGTGACCGGCGCGCTCGGCCGCTACGCGCGGACCGGGCACCTGGTGTACGCGACCGCGGACGGGGCCCTGCTGGCGGCACCCTTCGACCAGGGCTCGCTGGCTTTCACCGGCCGCCCGGTGACGCTGCTCCAGGGCATCGACGTGCGTTTCCAGGGCATCACCGACGTCGCGCTCTCACCGGCCGGCACGCTGGCGTACACCACCCGGAGTTTCAATGCGCCCGAGACGGTGTCCTGGGTCGGCCGGGACGGTTCGGCGGCGCGCGTCGACCCGGCCTGGACGCGGGACTGGGAGTTCGAGGGGCTTGCGCTTGCGCCCGACGGCCGGCGCGCGGCGGTGGTGATCGAATCCGGCAGCCGCGGCGACGTCTGGGTCAAGCAGCTCGACCGCGGCCCGCTGTCCCGGCTCACCTTCGCTGGCGACTACAACGCCGCGCCGACCTGGACACCCGACGGGCGCTTCGTCACCTACGTATCGCTGAACCAGGGCAGCCGCGCCGTCCGGCGAGTGGCAGCGGACGGCAGCGGCGGCGATTCGCTGCTGTTCGAGCTCAACCGGGACATCCACTACGCGGAAACCTCGCGCGACGGCCAATGGTTGGTGGTGAGCGTCGCTGGCGGGTCGGACGACGTCCTGGCCCTTCGTGTCGGCCAGGATACCCTGCCCCGGCCGGTGCTGGCCGAGTCGTTCGATGAATTCTTCCCGGCCCTCTCACCCGACGGTCGCTGGCTGGCCTACGTGTCCAACGAGTCGGGCCGGGAGGAAGTCTATCTTCGGCCCTTCCCCGATACGCGCGCGGGCAAGTGGCAGCTGACGACCGACGGGGGCACCCAGCCGTTGTGGAGCGCCGATGGCCGCGAGCTCTACTTCCGGAGCCTGGATCGCTCCGCCGTCCTGAGCGTGGGCCTCGGGGGCGGCCCCGGAGTGGCGACCCAGCGCGTCGTCGCCCGCCTCCCCGCCAGCGACGACTTCGAGGGCAACCCCCGCAACCGGTTGTTCGACGTTGCGGCGGACGGGCGGTTCCTGATGATCCAGCGCGCCAATGCGACGGATGTCTCGGGCGACCTGGTGGTGGTGCTCAACTGGGTCACGGAGCTGGTGGCGAAGGTCCGGAAGTGACCGACGTCCGCCCACACC
>JBOHSQ010000079.1:0-4387 GCA_050733295.1 Gemmatimonadales bacterium | reverse complement strand
CCGCGGCTGCCAGCTCCGCGATCTGCGCCGCGTCCCGGTCCAGCCCGGCCTCGTTCACCGTGAAGACCCGTTGCCAACTGGTGCTCCCATCGCTGGTCCGCACCAGCCGCACGGTGGCGCGGAACTGGAGGCTGTCGAGCGGCGCCACCTCGCCGGTCAGGAGATACTCGACGCCGAGCGTGTCGCCGATGGCCGCGGGCGACATCACCTGGTTGCTCACCGCTATCGCGGAGACCTGGGCGGTGACGTGCAGGCCACGGTAGCTCGCCAGCCGGGCGCGGATCCGGCTCGCGAGTCCCTCGGTCCGGTACTCCGCGACGCTTCCCGGTGGCTTCGCGGCGAACGGGAGGACGGCCAGGGACGATTCAGCTGTGCGGGGTCCATTCGGCGGCCGGCTCACCAGCACCAGCGCCACGATCGCGAGCACCAGGGCGACCAGTACCAGCCAGCCGCTGGCGCGCGCGGGGCGAAGCGCGCCCGGCAGGGTTCGAGCGCCCGGCCGTGACGACGTGCTGCCGGTGGGCGTCGGGTACCGTGCCGGCTCGCCCAGTGCTTCGCGCAGGTCGGCCGCCAGCTCGGACGCCGACTGATGGCGCTCCGTCGGCCGCTTCGCCATCGCCCTGGTCACGATCCTGATGACCCGGTCGGGCAGCTCGGGCCGCCGGCGCTCCAGCGGCTCCGGCTCCTGCTCCAGGTGCATCGACAGCACTTCGGTGACCGACTGCGCCACGAAGGGCGGCCGCCCCGCCAGCATCTCGTAGAGGGTAACGCCGAGGCTGTAGATGTCGCTCCGCGCGTCTACCGCCTCGCGGCCGCGCACCTGCTCCGGGCTCATGTATGCCGGGGTGCCGATCGGCATGCCGGTGCCCGACAACGTGAGCTCCGTGGCGAGGTTGGTGGCCCGCGCGATGCCGAAGTCGGCGACCACCGCCTGCCCGTTGGAGAGCAGGATGTTTTCCGGCTTGATGTCGCGGTGGACGATGCCGCGCTTGTGGGCGTAGTCGAGCGCGTCCGCGACCTCGCGCGCGGTGAGCAGCGCGTCCTCGGCCGGCAGCGGACCCTCGCGCACCAGTCGGTCGCGCACCGATTCGCCCTCGACGAAGGGCATCACCGAGTACACGATGTCGCCGACGGCGCCCGAATCGATGAGGGGCAGGATGTTGGGATGCTGCAGCGGCGCCGTGATGCGCACCTCGCGCAGGAACCGCTCGGCCCCGACCTGGGAGCACGACTCGGGATCCATCACCTTGATCGCCACCCGGCGATCGAGATTGCGGTCACGCGCCAGGAAGACGATGGACATCCCCCCGCGGCCGATCACCCGGTCGATGTCGTACCGGTCGCGCAGGGCGTCGGCAACCTTCTGGCTGTAGGCGGTGCGCTGGTTCGGGCTCAAACCGGCTCTTCCGTCGTGAACTCCACATTGTGGACCGCGGGCCCCGCTGCCCGGTGCACACGCTCCACCAGCATCTGCCGCGGCACCTTCTTGCGCAGCTTCACCGAGTACGTGAGCCGCGAGCCGCTTTCCACCTGGCTCGAGGAGAGGAAACGCCAGGACTTGGCATCCTGTTCCAGGAGGTCCTCGATGGCGCTCCGGATGCCGAGGTCGCCATCGGCCACATCGATCTGCAGTATCACCGTCGGGCGGCCGCCCTTGCCACCGCCCCCGCCACCCACCAGGACATCCTCCAGCTTCTCCCGGCGATTGGCGACCCGGTTGGCCACCTGGGCCAGCTGCTCCGGCGCAAGGGACTTGAGGATCTGCTGGTCGACCATCGAGACGAACTGGTGGGTCCGGTTGGCGACCGCGAGCGCGCGCCGCAGCCGCTGCTCCGCGGCACCACCCTGCAGCGCGCCGGGCACGCGGCCGAAGTCACTCCACCACAGCAGCAGCATCACCACGTTGAACACGATCGACACCGCTGCGGCGATGCCGGAGGCCTGCACCCCGCAGGCCAGCCCGACCGCGATGGCCAGGAAGATGACGACCGCGTCCTTGCTGTCCCTCAGGCGGTTGCGGAAGCTCACTGCGGCAACGATGCCCGCGAGCCCGAACGCGAGGGCGATGCTGTTCTTCACCACGCCCACGACGCCGGCCACGACGATGGGGAGGATCATCAGGGTCTGCACCAGGGACTGGCGATACCCGGACTTGGCGCGAGTCATCACGTAGACCCACGCCACGGGCAGCATGAGCGCCACGCTGGTCACTGTGACCGAGACCACGGTGACGATGCCGGCCGCATCGGAGGGTGCAGCAGGAAGCTCGGCCGCGGGCTCCCCCAGCCCGAAGGTGTCTCCGACCGGTCCGAAGTCAGGCGTGTCGATGAGGCTGCGGAGCCCGGGCAGGAAGCGGTCGATCAGCACCGCCGCCGCCAGCAGGGCGACATAGTAGGCCAGGACGCGGATGAGCGGCTGTTCGCCGAGCCGGTCGAGGAAGCTGCGCTGGAGAGGTTCGGCCATGAGGACCATCGCGGGATAGGAGCGGCCGGGTGCCCTCGCTGATGGGTGCCCTGGCTCCTCGGAACCTAACGCGCAGGCCAGTCGGCGTATAGGATTCCCGGCCGTGCCCGCCCGCATTGCCGCCCTGGCCCTTGCTTCCCTGATCGCGTTCGCCGCCAATTCCGTACTGGCACGGCTTGCGCTGCGGTCCGGTTCCATCGACGCGGCGAGCTACACGAGCATACGGCTCGCAACGGGTGCCTTCGCCCTCGCGTTGCTGGTCTTGGCTGGTGGCCAGCGCCCTACCGAGCGCGGAACCTGGCGGGGCGCGTTCTGGCTCGCCCTGTACGCGCTCCCGTTCTCCTTCGCCTACCTCGCACTGTCCACCGGGGCCGGTGCCCTGATCCTGTTCGGGGCGGTGCAGCTCACGATGATCGGCACCGGCATCGCCCGGGGGGAGCGGCCCACGGGCCGGGAATGGGTGGGACTGGGCGTCGCTGTGGTGGGACTGCTCGCCCTGGTGAGTCCGGGCGTGACTGCGCCGCCTGCCTGGGCTGCGCTCCTGATGGCGGTCGCGGGATTCGCGTGGGGGGTCTATTCGCTGCGGGGCAGGGGGGTGGCCGACCCGCTCCGCGAGACGGCCGGGAACTTCGTGCGCAGTGTGGCCTTCGCGGTCCCCGCGCTGCTCCTGGCCCGGAGTGGGATCCACGCCGGCCGCGAAGGCGTGCTCCTCGCCGCCGCCTCCGGGGCGCTGGCCTCGGGCTGCGGGTACGCCATCTGGTACGCGGCGCTCCCAGCGCTCACCGCGACGCGGGCGGCAGTGGCGCAGTTGGCGGTGCCCGCCATCGCGGCGGTGGCCGGCATCGCCCTCCTGGGCGAGCCCCTGACGCTTCGGCTGCTGTTGTCGGGATGCGCCATTCTGGGCGGCGTGGCACTCGCCGTGACGTCGGGCCCTAGGTGAGCGGCAGGGTGCGGTCGAGGGCGCGGGCCTCGACGTAGACCTTCTCGAGTTCTGGCGTGGGCACGCCGGTGAGGTGTCCCAGCTCGATCACTGCCACCACCAGCGCGTCGAGTTCGAGCCTGCGGCCCGCCTCGAGATCCTGGAGCATCGAGGTCTTGTGGTGGCCCACCGCCGCCGCGCCTTCCAGCCGTCGCTCGAGCGGCACCCGGAGTGTCACGCCCAGCGCCGCGGCCACCAGCTGTGCCTCCATCATCAGCTTGAGCGCGCGCTCCCGGGTGTCGGGCGCGGCGCAGATCCCAGCCATGGTCCGTCCGGTCACCGCGCTGAGTGGATTGAACGCCGCCGAGCCCACCGCCTTGAGCCACAGCTCGGCGCGAACGTCCTGCAGCACCCGGGCGCGGAAGCCTGCCCGGATGAACGCCGCCGCCGCGGCCTCCGCCCGATCGGACTCACTTCCACCCAGCTCGCCCAGCGGGAAACGGTCGCCCTCCACGTGCCGGATCACCCCGGGCGAGATCACTTCCGCGGCGGGATAGGCCACGCACCCCAGCACCTGATCCGGCCGGATGTTCCTCTCGAGGACGCCGTCGGGATCGAGGCAGGCGATCCGGCGACCGTCCCACTCGCCTCCGTGTCGCTGGAAATACCACCAGGGCAGGCCGTTCTGCAGGGTCACGAAGACGGTGTGAGCACCGGCGAAGGCCGGCAGTTCCGCCGCGACATCCGGCAACTGGTGCGCCTTCACCGCGAGCAGGACCAGGTCCTGCTCTCCCGCTTCGGTGCCACTCCGGGCCAGGCGGACGGCCCGGGTGATGCGCTCCGTGGCGTCGGTTTCGACCAGGCGCAGGCCGTTCCGCTCGATGGCCGAAAGCACCGGCTCGAGGTCGATCAGCGTGACCTCCTCACCCGCAAGCGCGAGCCGGGCCCCGATGAGCCCGCCCATCGCACCCGCCCCGACCACGCCTATCTTCATCCGTCAGCTCC
>JBOHSQ010000078.1:0-2922 GCA_050733295.1 Gemmatimonadales bacterium | reverse complement strand
GAGCAGCCCGTCGAGCGCGTCCGCGAACTGGTCGCCTCGGCCGCGGCGAAGCTCGCGGCGGCGCGGCAGCAGCGGCCGGTGCCGTTCGTCGACCGCACCCGGTATGCGGCCTGGAACGGGATGCTGGCCGGCGCGCTGCTCGGTGCCGGGGCGGCCTGGGGCGATGACTGGGCCCGGGAGCACGCGCTGCTCACGCTCGCGCGGCTCCGCCGCGAGGCCCCGGCGCCCGACCGGGTGACCCATCAGCCGGGAGGGTCGGCGGACCTGCTCGACGACCAGGTCCAGGTGGCGCACGCGGCGGTCGACGCCTTCGAGGTCACCGCTGATGCCACCTGGCTCGCCTGGGCCGAGGCCATCCTGGACCGGGTCTGGCGGGACTTCCGCGCAGCGGGCGGCGGCGCCCTCTGTGATCGCGCGGACGCCTCGGGTGAGGGGCTCCTTGGCGCCCGGGGTCAGCCGGTCCAGGACAACCCGACACCGTCGCCGAACGGGGTGGCGGGAGTCGCGTTCGCCCGCCTTGCCGCACACACCCACTCACCGGTGTGGGCGGCGCGGCGGGACGAACAGGCCCGTGCGGTGGCAGGGAGCGTGGCGGAACTGGGGCTGCACGGTGCCGCCTGCCTGCTGGCGCTCGACTGGATGGTGCATCCCCCGGCGGAGCTGGTGATCGTGGGTGTGCCCGGCGATGCCGAGGCCGGCCGGATGCACCGGCGCGCCCTCGCTACTTTCCTTCCGCGCCGAGTGGTGCGCCGCCTCGACCCCGGCGCCGTCAATCCGGCAACGCTGCCCGAGGCGATGCGGGGAATGCTGGCCAGAGGCCCCGCGGCCCGCGCCTACGCCTGCATCGGCACGAGCTGCCAGGCGCCGGCCACGAGCGACGAGGACTGGAAGGCCGTCCTTCGCGACTTGTTACGGTAACGTCTCGCGTCTCACCTCTCACGCCTCACGTCTCACGTCTCACGTCTCCTACCCCAGGCACCCATGAAGACCGCGACCATCACGACATCCGAAGGCCTCATCACGGCGGAGCTGTACGACGACGAAGTCCCCAGCACCGTGGCCAACTTCGAGAAGCTGGCCAACGAGGGGTTCTACGACGGCACCCGCTTCCACCGGTGCATCCCGGACTTCGTCATCCAGGGCGGCGACCCGCTCTCGCGCGATGCCAACCATCCCCGCGTCGGCACCGGCGGGCCGGGATACACCATCAAGTGCGAGACCGGGCGCAATGTGCACAAGCATCTCGCCGGCACGCTCTCGATGGCCCACGCCGGAAAGGACACCGGCGGGAGCCAGTTCTTCATCTGCCACGCGCCGCAGCGCCACCTCGACGGCATGCACACGGTGTTCGGCCAGGTGACCGACGGGATGGACGTCGTCCGCCGCGTCACCCCGAAGGCGACGGTGCAGTCGATTCGCGTGAGCTGACCCTGCACATCGATTTCGCCGTCGTTGCCGACTACGCCCTCATTGACCAGCACGGGAAGCTGTCCGTGATGGGCATCTTCGAGCACGTCTGGGCCGCCAAGTTCCCCACCGACCACCGCCGCACCCACCTCGTCCTGAGGGTGCGTGGCCGGCGGACCGAGATCGGCGTGCACCAGCTCCGCATCCGGTTCGTAGACGACCAGGGCGCCGTGCTCCTCGGTGGCGAGGGCACGGTCCGGTTCGGCGAACCTCCAGCCGGCGTCCAGGACGTCGAGGCCACGGCTGTCCTGGTGTTCGACGTCCCGCTACCCCGGCCCGGTCGGTACGCCTTCGAGGTAGCCCTCGATGGCGGCAAGGAGGAGGCCCGCATCCCGCTCGGCGCCGGTCTCATCGAGTCCCGTTCCGGGCCGGCTTCATGATTCCCCGTCTCGCTTTACAGCCGGCGCGGGGAGAGCGTACGTTGTGGCGTCCAATGCACCCCCTGATGCAGTCCCGTCTTCGGAGAGGTCTATGCGACGCTTCCGGTTGGGCCTGACTGCGGCGTTCACGGGCGTGGCGCTCCTCGCGTCCCGGCCCGCTTCGGCGCAGGGGTACGGCGTGTACGAGCACGGCACCTGCGCGATGGGACGGGCCGGGGTCGGCGTCGCCGCACCCTGCACCGACGGCTCGGCCATGTTCTACAACCCCGCCGGCCTCGCGGCGCCCGGACTCGACGTGCGCGGCCGCCAGACGCTCACCGCCGGGGTCACCTTCATCATGCCCCGCGGCGCGTTCACCGAGTCCAACACCGGCGAGCGGATGGAGTACAAGCCGAAGACGTACCCGGTGCCCCACGCCTTCTTCTCCAGCGGCCTGGGCGACCGGTTCGCGGTCGGCATCGGCGTCTTCGCGCCGTACGGCCTGGCCACCGAGTGGGACAGCAATTCCCTGGGCCGCTTCCTGGGCTACCACTCCGAGATCACGGGCATCTACGTCCAGCCCACGGCAGCGGTCCGGCTGACCGACTGGCTCTCGCTGGGCGGCGGCTACGACTACAGCATCGTCGAGGTGCGGCTGCGGCAGCGGGTGGATCTCTCCCACCAGGTGGCCGCCGCGGGCCCCGGCGGGCCCATCTTCTTCTCCAACCTCGGCGTCGCGAGCGGCACCGACTTCGCCGACGTGGACATCGACGGCACCGGCAACGGTTCCGGCTTCCACCTCGGCGGCATTCTCAAGTTGGGGAGCCGCTTCTCCTTCGGCGCCCGCTACCTGAGCGAGCAGACCATCGACATCGACGACGGCCACGCCGAGATCGAACAGGTGCTGACGGGGCTCGTCCTCGCACCGGGAAACCCGCTCGGCCTCCCCAGCGGCACTCCCGTCGACGCGATCGTCGCGCCCCAGTTCGCCGACGGCGCGACGCTCGGCGACCAGGATGGCACCACCGAGATCGTCTTCCCCTGGCAGGTCGTCCTGGGCATCGCCTTCAAGGCCGGCGACCGCCTGACCCTGATG
>JBOHSQ010000077.1:0-5643 GCA_050733295.1 Gemmatimonadales bacterium | reverse complement strand
GCCCACTGGGGATAGCCGTGGAGGAAGTTGGTGGTCCCGTCGATCGGGTCGACGATCCAGGCGAGTCCCTGCCGGATGCGCTCGGCATCGGGTGCGAGTTCCTCCCCGACGACGACGGCGCCCGGCTCGCCCGCCAGCAGCTCCCCCGCGATGATCTCCTCGACGCGGCGGTCCACCTCCGTCACGAAGTCGTTGCTGCCCTTGGTCTCCCACGCCTCGCGCGCGGGTCTCGGGACGGTGCGGAGGAATTCGGCCCCGGCCTGCGCCGCCGCTGCGCCCAAGCGCAGTAAGTCATTGGAAGACAGCATCTTGCGGCTCCGCACAGGAGGGCGTTAGCTTGGCGCGATGGCGCGCATCTTCTCCGGCATCCAGCCTTCGGGCGAGCTTCACATCGGCAACTGGCTCGGGGCGGTGCGCACCTGGGTCGAGCTGCAGTCGCGTCACGAGTGCTTCATCTGCGTGGTGGACCTGCACGCGCTCACGGGGGCGCGCTACGAAGCAGGGCTGCTCGCGACGCGGACGCGCGAGATGGCGTTCGGGCTCCTGGCCGCGGGCATCGATCCCGAGCGCGCCACCCTCTTCCTCCAGTCCCACGTTTCCGAGCACGCGGAGCTGACGTGGCTGCTCAACGCGGTCACTCCGGTGGGCGAGCTGGAGCGGATGACGCAGTACAAAGATAAGAGCCGCGAACTGGAGAGCATTCCCGCGGCACTGCTCAACTATCCCGTCCTGCAGACCGCAGACATCCTGCTCTACAAGGCGGACCTCGTGCCGGTCGGCGAGGACCAGCTGCAGCACCTCGAGCTGGCCCGCAAGGTCGTGCGCCGGTTCACCGCTGCCTACGGGCGCAAGATCTTTCCCGAGCCGCAGCCGCTGCTCTCGCCGATGGCGCGGGTGATGGGGCTCGACGGCCGGGGCAAGATGTCGAAGAGCAGCGGCAACACGATCGGCCTGCTGGACGACCCGGAGACGATCTGGCAGCGGCTGCGGCCCGCGGTGACCGATCCGCAGCGGGTGACGAAGAAGGATCCGGGCCGCCCGGAAGTCTGCAACATCTACTCGCTGCACCAGGCATTCTCGCCGCCCGAGACGGTCGAGGAGGTCGCCCGGAACTGCCGGGGCGCGCTGTGGGGCTGCCTCGACTGCAAGCGGGTGCTGGCGGACAACATGGCGGCCATGCTGGCCCCGATCCGGGAGCGCGCCCGCGAGCTGGCCTCGCACCCCGACCGGGTGGACGACGTGCTCGCGGCCGGCGCGGCGAAGGCCCGGGCAGTGGCCCGCGCCACGCTCGCCGAGGTGCGCGAGGCCATGGGATTCCTTCCACCGAAGGAGCGCGCGACATGAGCTCGGCCGGCTCGCGCCCCCAGATCGGGGCGATGGAGAAGATCATCCGGGTCGCGGTGGAGCGCGGCGCCACCGACCTGCACATCAAGGCGGGAGACGTGTTCCGGGCCCGGATCGAGGGCCGCCTGGTGCCGCTCACCCGGCAGCGCCTGACGCCGGACCAGACCCGGGCCATCGCGCTCCACCTGCTCCACAGCGACGAGGCGCGGGCGCGGATCGACCGGGTCACCGACTTCGACTGCTCCTGGGGACAGCCCGGCCTGGGCCGGTTCCGGGTAAACCTCCTCCGGCAGCGTTCCTCGCTGATGATCGTGATGCGGGTGATCCCGTTCGCGGTCCCCACGCTGACCGAGCTCGGCGCGCCGGACGCCCTGGCGGACGCCGCGTCGGCCGAGCGCGGCCTGCTCATCGTGGCGGGCACCGGCGGCTGCGGGAAGAGCACGACGATCGCGGCGATGGTGGACCATATCAACCGGCAGTCGCACCGGCACGTGGTCACCATCGAGAACCCGATCGAGTTCCTGCACCGCGACCTGCACTCGTCCATCACGCAACGCGAAGTGGGGGTGGACACCGAGAGCGTGGCCGTCGGCCTCCGGGCCGCGCTGCGCCAGGACCCGGACGTGGTCGTGGTGGGCGAGGTGCCCGACCTCGATACCCTCGACGTGGCGCTCAAGGCCGCCGAGACCGGGCGCCTGGTGCTGCTCGAGATGGTGGCTCCCGACGTGGCGGGCGCCATCAACCGGGCGCAGGCCTTCTTTCCCCCGGAGGAACGCGAGATCGGGCGCCTCCGGCTGGCGGAGAACCTGCGCATGGTGAGCGCCCAGCAGCTGCTCCCGCGCGCCGACGGCCCCGGGCACACCGCCGCGTTCGAGGTGTTGACCGTCGCCGAAGTGGCGCGCGAGCGGCTCCGAGCCTCGGAGGCCGCGGCCGGAGTACGCGACCTTCTCGCCGCTTCCGGCGACGGGGCGCAGCCCTTCGCCGCGGACCTCGACCGGCTGCGGGGCGAAGGCCGCATCTCGGAGGAGTCGCGCCGAATCGCGAACGCGACCCAGGGGGTAGTGACGGAATCGCGGGCCGAACGCCGCGGCCGCGGGCGCAGGAGCTGAACGCGCGGGATCCGGAGACCGATGCTCGAGCCTGACCACACGATCGCGCGGGTGCTGGAGCTGCCGCGGGAGGCGGGAACGCCGGCGGCGGCAGAGGCGCGGCGGCTGCTCGCCCTGCACCTCGAGCGGTTGGGCTACACGGTGCGGGAACGCCGGTTCTCGTTTCCGGCCGCCACGCTGTCCGCCTTTCCACTCGCCGGGGCAGGCCTCGGCTGGCTCACCCTGGTGCAGATCCCTCTGCTCACCGTCGCCGGCGGCCCTTCCTGGCTGGCGCTGGCGAGCTGGGTGTTCGGCATCGCCTCCCTCGGCGTGGTGGTGGGCGGTGTCGCGCTCGGGTGGACCGCGCTCGGCGGTGAGGTCCGGGAGGACGCCAACCTGGTGGCCATGCGTCCCGGCACCCGGCCCAAGCGCTGGGTGGTGGCCCACACCGATGCGATCGGGTTCGGCCAGTCGCTCTGGGGACGGTGGCTCACCGTGGCCGCGGGCATGGCGACGATCGCGGCCTTCCTGGGGCTCGGCGTGGTCCGCCTGGAGGGCCCCGTGGGAGTCGACATGGTGGGGCTGGCCGCGGCGCTCGCGGTGGCGACCTGCGGCCTGTCGGTGCGAGCCGGGCGGCGGGTGGCCTCGGTCGGCGCCCGGGACGGCGGCACTGGCCTCTATGCCGCACTGGCCGCGGCGGCTCGCGCCACGGATGGGTCCCTGGGCCTGCTGCTCACCGGGGCTCGCGAATTCGGCCTGGTTGGCGCCAGGATCGCGGCCAAGGAGGACGGCGCCATCCTCCGCTCCGCGAGCGTGGTGGACATGGGGATCCTGGACGACGCCGGGGTGCTCTCGGTCGTGATCCACGGCCCCGGTGCGGTCGATTATGCCGCCTCGCTGGCGGCCCGGCTCGACAGCCAGGGCCTCAAGGTGCGCCGCGCCACGCGGGGGACGGGGCGATTCACGGATGGCTCGGTGCTGTCCCGGCGCGCGGCCTCGGCCCTGTCGCTGGTACGGGGCGCGCGGAGCACCGCCGCGCGGGTCCACACCATCCGCGACGTCCCGGACGGGCTCGGGTTCCGCACCGCTGCCGCAGTGGGCGAGGCCGTCGCGGTGAATGGCGGCGACGCCCTCGCCGCGAATGGCGGCGACGCCCTCGCCGCGAATGGCGGCGACACCCTCGCCGCGAATGGCGGCGACACCCTCGCCGCGAATGGCGGCGACACCCTCGCCGCGAATGGCGGCGACACCCTCGCCGCGAATGGCGGCGACACCCTCGCCGCGAATTGACGCCCCCCCGCGCCGCCCTTAGCTTCCGCCCGAGGATGCACGCCCCGCGAGGGGCTTTTTTGTTGCCAGGGAGCCGAATGTTCGATCCGAAGACGTACTGCGTGGTGGTGGTTGGCGCCCAGTGGGGTGACGAGGGCAAGGGGAAGCTGGTGGACGTCCTCGCCGAGCGGGCCGACCTGGTGGTCCGCTACCAGGGCGGCGCCAACGCCGGCCACACCGTGGTCACGGGCGACTCGCAGTTCATCCTGCAGCAGACTCCGTCCGGCATCCTGCACGCCGGGGTCACCTGCCTCATCGGCAACGGCGTGGTACTCGACCCCGAGACGCTGTTCCAGGAGCTCGACCAGCTCGAGGCCCGGGGCATCGACGCGAAGGGGCGGCTGCTGGTATCGGACCGCGCCCACCTGGTCCTGCCGTATCACAAGCTGCTCGATCGCGCGAGCGAGAAGACCCAGCGGATCGGAACCACCGGGCGGGGCATCGGGCCGACCTACGAGGACAAGTACGGTCGCCGCGGCGTCCGGGTGGGGGACCTGCGGCGCGGAGCCGAGCTGCGCGGAGTGCTGGCCGAGCGGACCGAGCGTGCCAACCAGCTGCTCGGTCTCCTCGGGGTGCCGGAACGGGCGGACCTCGACGAGCTCGTGGCCCTGGTGGAGCGGGTGGCGCCGCGGCTCCTCCCGCTCGCGGTGGACTCCGGCCTTCTGACGCATCGCGCTCTGCGGCAGGGCCGGCGGGTGCTGCTCGAGGGAGCCCAGGGTGCGCTGCTCGACGTGGACCACGGGACCTACCCCTTCGTGACCTCCTCGAACACGACCGCGGGCGGAGCGGCGGTGGGCGCGGGGATCGGCCCCACGGCCATCGACGGCGTGCTGGGTGTGGTCAAGGCCTATACCACGCGGGTGGGGAACGGCCCGCTGCCGACGGAAGCGAACGGGGACGGCGGCGAGCGGTTGCGCGAGCTGGGCGGCGAGTTCGGGGCGGTGACCGGGCGTCCGCGACGGTGCGGCTGGTTCGACGGCACGGTGGTGCGCTACTCGGCCCGGGTGAACGGACTCACCGGGCTCGCGGTCACCAAGCTCGACGTGCTGGACACGTTCGAGGAGATCCCGGTGGGGGTCGCCTACGAGCTCGATGGCAAGCCCTGCGAGGAGCTGCCCGGGGAGACGGACACGCTGGCGCGGGTGAAGCCGGTGTACGAGGTGCTCCCCGGATGGAAGAAGCCGACGCAGGCCGCGCGGCGCCTGGCGGACCTGCCGCCGGAGGCCAGGGCGTACCTCGACCGGCTGCAGGACCTGGCCGGCACGCCGGTTCGGTACGTCAGCGTGGGCACGCGCCGCGACCAGATCATCGAAGTCTGAGCGAGACTCCTTCATGGCCGACACGACGTTCATGGACAAGCTGGTGTCGCTCGCCAAGCGGCGCGGGTTCGTCTTCCAGTCCTCGGAGATCTACGGCGGGCTCGGGTCGGTGTGGGACTACGGGCCGCTCGGGGTGGAGCTCAAGCGCAACGTGAAGGACCGCTGGTGGTCCGCCATGGTGCACGCGCGGGACGACATCGAGGGGATCGACGCCGCCATCCTGATGCATCCCCGGGTCTGGGAAGCGTCGGGGCACGTGGCCGGGTTCACCGACCCGCTGGTGGACTGCCGCACCTGCAAGGCCCGCTTCCGCGCCGACAAGCTCCAGGACGCGCAGTGCCCGCAGAAGCCCTCGAAGAAGCCGGGAGAGCACACCACCTGCGACCTCACCGAGCCGAGGCTGTTCAACCTGATGTTCAAGACGTTCGTCGGGCCGGTGGAGGAGCAGGCCGCGGTGGTGTACCTGCGGCCGGAGACGGCGCAGGGCATCTACGTGAACTACCAGAACGTGCTCAACAGCTCGCGGCAGAAGGTGCCGTTCGGGATCGCCCAGATCGGGAAGG
>JBOHSQ010000076.1:0-4214 GCA_050733295.1 Gemmatimonadales bacterium | reverse complement strand
CTGCTCGACCGGCCGGTGCGCGAGGTGATGGAGCCACCCTTGCCGGTGGTCGAGGACACCACGCCACTCGATCGCCTGGCGCCGGTGCTCTCCCGCGAGAGCCCCGCCGCGCTGGTCACGCGATCCGGACGCCTGGTGGGCATCGTGAGCCGGTACGACCTGATGCGTGAGATGATCGGGACCCGGTGATGGCAGGCGTCCTGCGCATCACGCTGCTCACCGGCGGCGCCAGCGCCGAGCGCGACGTGGCCCTGGCCTCGGCGGCGCAGGTCGTGCCCGCGCTGCGAAGCTGCGGCCATGAGGTGGCGGTGGTGGACATCGCGCGCGGCTTCATTCCCGAGAGCGACGAACCGGGACTCCTGGGGAAGCGGGTGGGCACCGCGCCGCCCGACGAGCAGAAGCTCGCTGCGCTGCAGCGCGGGCTCCTGGTGTCGGGACTCGCCGACCTCCGCGTCGTCCGCTCCGCCGACGTGCTCTTCCTCGCGCTGCACGGCGGCTGGGGCGAGGACGGCACGCTGCAGGCGCTGCTCGACGTCGTGGGCGTGCCTTACACCGGCAGCGGCCCGCTCGGCAGCGCGCTTGCGATGGACAAGGACGTCTCCAAGCGGCTGCTCCGCACCGCGGGCGTGGCGACGGCCGACTGGCTGATGGCGCCGACGCGGAGCAACGACGCGATCGGGGCACTCGGCCTGCCACTCGTGGTCAAGCCGTCGAAGCAGGGATCCACCGTCGGCCTCACCGTGGTGAAGCGCGCCGACGAGTTCGACGCCGCGGTGGCGCTTGCCGCGAAGTACGACGACGAGGTGATGCTCGAGCGCTTCGTGCCCGGCCGCGAGCTCACGGTCGGCGTGCTCGAGGGCCGTGGCCTCGCGGTCGGCGAGATCATCCCGAAGCACGAGATCTTCGACTACGAGTGCAAGTACACGCCGGGCATGTCGGAGGAAATCTTCCCCGCGGACGTCGAGGCCACCATGGCGGACGAGGCCCGGCGGCTCGCCGTTCTGGCGCACCAGGCTCTCAAGCTTGGCAGCTATTCGCGGGTCGACTTCCGCCTGGATCCCGACGGCGGCCTCTGGTGCCTCGAGGCCAACACCCTGCCGGGAATGACCGCCACCAGCCTCATGCCGCAATCCGCCGCGGCGGCGGGCATACTCTTCCCGGAGTTGTGCGAGCGGATAGCTCGGACGGCCGTGAGGCGGTAGTCTCCCGCCCCATGCGTTCCTCGCTCCGCACCCTGCTGGCCGGCCTCATCGACTACGCCGGGTTGTTCCCGCCCGCCGGGCTCCCGATGGAGCAGGCGGTCGCGAACTACGCGTCGTACCTGCGCGGCGAGGATCGCTGGGCCCTGGGCCGCTTCATCGTGCCGGCCGGCCGGCTGGGCGAATTCAGCGAGGCGGCGAGCGGCGTCCTGCCGGCAGCGGGTGAGCCGTGGCGGCTTTCCGCACTGGTCGGGTCGAATGCCGGGGGAGAGGTGGAAGCGGCGCGAAGGTTCAACGCCCGGCGCGCGCCCGCGGGCGGGGCCCTGGTCGACACCCTCGAGGGCAAGGCCGACAGGGCCGAGGGCGTGAAGGCGCTGTCGGCGGCCGCGGCTCCGGAATTCACCCTGTTCGTCGAGATTCCGGTCGACAACGACCCCCTGCCGCTCGTCGCCGCCATCGTGTCCGCCGGCGCACGAGCCAAGATCCGCACCGGCGGCGTCACGGTCGACGCGTTCCCTCCGAGCGGTGCCGTGGTTCGGTTTCTGGTTGCATGCGTGCGCCAGCCGGTCGCGTTCAAGGCCACCGCCGGCCTGCATCACCCGATCCGCGGCGATTATCCGCTGACCTACGCGCTGGACGCACACCGGGGCACGATGTACGGCTACCTCAATCTCCTCCTCGCGGCTGCGCTGCTGCAGTCCGGCGGCGGCATCGCGCAGGTGGAGAACCTCCTCGAGGAGACGCGCCTCGAGTCCTTCGCGTTCGAGGAGGACGGCGTGGCCTGGCGCGACACGCGCATTCCCAATGACGTGCTCGCCCGGATCCGCGGCCTCGCACTCGGCATCGGCTCCTGCTCCTTCGACGAACCGCTCGACGATCTCCGACGCGCAGGACTCCATTGATGCGCCCGATCGACCACACCCACGACCCCTCCCTCCGTTCCTGGGTTCGCTCCGCTGAGGGCCATCCCGACTTCCCGATCCAGAACCTTCCCTTCGGGCGGTTTCGCGTGCGCGCGGACGACGAGCACGATCCGGAGGAAGCGGTGCCGGCCGTGGCGATCGGCGACGAGGTGGTGGACCTGGTGACGGCCGCTGATGCGGGCCTGCTTCCCGGGGCGGCCGCGGACGCAGTCGACGTGTGGGTTGGCGAGGGGATGGCCGCCTTCCTCGGGATGGGACCGGACGCGTGGGGCGCGGTGCGGCGCGGGGTGAGCGAGCTGCTCCGGGCCGACACCGAGGAAGGTGCGGAGGCGCGCGAGATGGGCGAGTCGCTGGTGCGCCCCGCCCGGGAAGTCGAGCTGGTCCTGCCGGCGGACGTCGGCGACTACACCGATTTCTATGCCTCCCTGCACCATGCGACGAACGTCGGGTCGATGTTCCGGCCCGACAACCCGTTGCTCCCGAACTACAAGTGGGTACCCATCGGATACCATGGCCGGGCGTCCTCGCTGGTGCCGAGCGGGACGGGAATCCGCCGGCCGATGGGGCAGGTCCAGCAGGGTGATGGCCCGCCGGATTTCGGGCCCAGCCGCCAGCTCGACTATGAGCTGGAGGTGGGCGCGGTCGTGGGGGCGGGCAACCCGCTGGGGCGGCCGATCCCCATCGAGCACGCCGAGGACCACCTGTTCGGCCTGGTGCTGCTCAACGACTGGTCGGCCCGGGACATTCAGCGTTGGGAATACCAGCCGCTCGGGCCGTTCCTGGCCAAGAACTTCGCCTCGACCATCTCGCCCTGGATCGTGACCCTCGAGGCGCTGGCGCCATTCCGGGTCCCGGCCTTCAAGCGGCCCGCCGGCGATCCGGCGCCGCTCCCCTACCTGCACGACGTGGACGACGAGCGGGCCGGCGGATTCGGCATCACGCTCGAAGTCCTGCTGGCCACGCGCACCATGCGGGAGCAGGGATTCGCGCCCGCCCGGATCAGTCTTGGCGGGTTTGGCGGGATGTACTGGACGATGGCCCAGATGCTGACCCACCACGCCAGCAACGGGTGCAACCTCCGGCCTGGCGACCTGATCGGATCGGGTACCGTCTCCGGCCCCGAGCCGGAGACCCGAGGCTGCCTCCTGGAACGGACGTGGCGGGGGACGGAGCCCATCCGTCTCCCCTCGGGAGAGACCAGGAAGTTCCTCGAGGACGGGGACGAGGTGACCTTCCGCGCCTGGTGCGAGCGGCCGGGCCAGGCCCGGATCGGGTTCGGGGAATGCCGGGGAACCATCGCCGGCAACGGGTAGTATCGACCCAGCAAGCGGTTGCTTGACACCCGCCCGGGGGCGGCGCCAATTACCCCTAGGCACCGCAGGACATGAAGGAAGGGGCACCGGAATTGCTCCGCTGCCCCGAGGGACTCTATGAGCGCGCTCGCCTTTCCCCGCCTGACACCCTGGGTTGGCCGACTCCTCGTCGCCAACGCGGTGGTCCTGCTCGTCCTCTGGACCGTCGCCCCGGGGCTCTTCGGCTGGCTCGCGTTCTCCCCCGCCACGGCGGTGTCGCGCCCGTGGACTTTCGTCACCTACATGTTCGTCCACGCAGGCCTGCTCCACCTCGCCTTCAATTCGCTGGTGCTCTACTTCTTCGGCACCGCGGTCGAGGAGCGGATGGGGAGCCGGACCTTCCCGCTCTTCTACCTGCTCGCGGGACTGGGTGGCGCGGTATTCTCGCTGGCGCTGTCGGGGCTCTTCGCCGTGCCGCCGTTCGTGGGGGCATCGGGCGCGGTGCTGGGCGTCTCGGTGGCCTTCGCGATGTACTGGCCCGACGCCGAGGTCCGGATCTTCCCGATCCCGTTCCCCATCCGCGCACGCACGCTGGTGCTCGCCCTCATCGCGTTCGACGCGGCGATGGCGCTGGCGCCCCGGAGCGATGGAGTCGCGCACCTCGCCCACCTCGGCGGTGCGCTGGTGGGATACGTCTTTCTCCGGCTCCAGGGACTGCCCCGCGGCCCGGACGTGCGCCCCGCCCCGCGGCCGGTCGAGTCCGGCGCCTTCGCCGCGCGCAAGGCCGCTCGCGCCACCGC
>JBOHSQ010000075.1:0-2594 GCA_050733295.1 Gemmatimonadales bacterium | reverse complement strand
GTGAGCTTGATGGCCGTGCTGTTGCCGAGCGGCAAGATCGTCTGGACCGAGCCTTTCCCGAACGTCGGCTGGCCCATGATGACCGCGCGCTTGTGGTCCTGGAGCGCGCCCGCGACGATTTCCGAGGCCGAGGCGCTGCTCTCGTCGATCAGCACCACCAGCGGCTTGGACCCGATGAGCGCCGGGCGGTTGGCCACGTGCACCTCGGCCGGCTGGCTCCGGTAGCTCACCCGGACGATCTCCTGGCCGGGCTGCAGGAACAGGTTGGAAATCTCGGCCGCCTGCTCCAGCACGCCGCCGAGGTTGCGGCGCAAGTCGAGCACGTAGGCGCGCGCGCCCTGGCGGTCGAGGTCTCGCAGCGCCGTCTCGACCTCGGCGGCGGCGGAGTTGTTGAAGCGCGGCAGCGGGACGTAGCCCACGCCGCCCTCGAGCATGAGCGCGAAGGGCACCGAGGGCACGTGGATCCGCGCCCGCGAGAACGTCATGTGGATCGGCTCCGCAACCCCGGGCCGCTCGAAGGTCACGCTGACGGGAGTCCCTGCCACACCGAGCAGCCGGGCGGACACCTGGGAGAGCAGCAGCCCGACGGTGCTGGTGTCGTCCACCGCCACGATGCGGTCGCCCACCTGGACACCGCCCTGCTCCGCCGGCGAGCCGGGAAAGACGCTCGAGACGACGGTACGGCCCGGCTGCGCCTCGATCTGCATTCCCACGCCGGCGTAGTCGTTCCGCATGGTGTTGCGCTGGAACGAGGAGAGCTGCTCGGGCGAGAACAGCTCCGCGTAGGGGTCGTCGATCGCCTGCAGGAGCCCCCGGGCCGCCTGCTCGTAGAGGTTGTCCTCACCCTGCCCGGCGATGGCGTCACGGCTCACCCGCTCCATGACCTGGCGGAACAGCCGGGACCCATCCACCGGACCGGTGTCGGCCCCGAAGCGGAGCGCACCGACCAGGAGGGTGGCGGCGGCCAGGATGGGCAAGGCGAGACGAACGGCTCGGTGACGTGTCATCGGACCTGCTCCTGCAGAAAGCGAAGAGTCGGGCGTACGGCTGTGGCAGTACGGCGGCGGGAGCCCCTATGTAGGACGATACGCAGTTGACGTGCCCAGGGTTCAAGGGGCGCACAGGGGCGGTTCCATCCGCCGCCGAGTGACGGGTCCGGAACCGGGCCGGACCCTTGCGACTTATATCCGTTCATCCGATTATACGGATAGAATGCTGGCCCCCTCGGTCCTCTCCCAGCTGCCCCTCCTGGCCGACCCGGTCCGGGGGCGGTTGCTGCTCCTGCTCGAGCCGCGGGAATTGGCGGTGGGCGACCTGGAGGCGGCGCTCCAGCTGCCCCAGTCGACCGTGAGCCGGCACCTCCGGGCGCTGGCCGACGCGGGGTGGGTCACCTCGCGGGCCGAAGGGACGAGCCGGCTCTACCGGGCCGAGCTCCGGACCCTGCCGACGGGCCGGGCCGAGCTGTGGGGCCTGGTGCGGGCCGAGCTCGCGGCCGGGGCCGGCGCCCGGCGGGACGGCGAGCGACTTCGTCACGTGCTCGCCGAACGCCACGGCCGCCACGGGGGGTTCTTCGACTCCGCGGCGGGGCAGTGGGATGCCCTGCGGGGTGAGCTCTTCGGTGACCGGCCGGAGCTGCTGCCGCTCCTCGGCCTGCTCGAGCCGGAGTGGACCGTGGGCGACCTGGGCGCCGGCACGGGGCACTTCGCGCTCGCCGCGGCTCCGTTCGTCCGCCGGGTGGTCGCGGTCGACGGCTCCGCCGCCATGCTCGAGGTGGCGCGCACCCGCCTGGCCGGCGTGCCGAACGTGGAGCTGCGTGAGGGCGCCCTCGAGGCGCTGCCTGTCGCCGGCGCGCGGCTCGACCTCGCCCTGCTCGGCCTCGCGCTGAGCTACGTTTCCGACCCGGCGCGGGCCATCCGCGAGGCCGCGCGCGTGCTGAAGCCTGGCGGCCGGCTGCTGGTGGTCGACCTGCGCGCCCACGACCGGACCGAATACCGCCAGTCGATGGGCCACCTGTGGCTCGGCTTCGGCGAGGAGCAGGTGCTGGACTGGATGGCGGAGGCGGGCCTCAAGGCCCGGGTCTCCGCCCTGCCGCCGGACGCGCGGGCGAAGGGCCCGCTGCTGTTCGTCGCGGATGCACGGAAGATCACCGGTGCGCGGACCCGGAAGTCGCCGATGGCCGCCCGCCGCAACCACACGAGGAACGCCCGATGACGCCCGCCACTCTCGCCCATCCCTTCGACACCGCCCGCGATGCGGGGCGCGTGCCCTTCAAGGTGAAGGACCTCGTGCTCGCCGAGTTCGGGCGCAAGGAAATCCGCCTGGCCGAGCACGAGATGCCGGGCCTGATGGCGCTGCGCGCGGAGTATGCGGGCCAGCGGCCGCTCGCCGGGGCGAGGATCATGGGCTCCCTGCACATGACGGTGCAGACCGCGGTGCTGATCGAAACGCTCGTGGACCTCGGCGCCGATGTCCGCTGGGTGAGCTGCAACATCTTCTCCACCCAGGATCATGCGGCGGCCGCGGTCGCCGTCGGGCCCGAGGGCACGCCCGAGCATCCGCGCGGCATCCCGGTCTTCGCCTGGAAGGGCGAGACG
>JBOHSQ010000074.1:0-7506 GCA_050733295.1 Gemmatimonadales bacterium | reverse complement strand
GGCTGGTGACACCCGCGGCCCGCTCCCGCTCGCGCATCTCTGCCACTCTGGGGGTCACGGCCAGCCGCCCGCCCCGACCGTCCTCGCCTGCGTGGCGAACGAAGTACCGGAGCGAGCCGCCGTGGGTCCAGATCTCCTCCACGTCGAACACTTCCAGCCGGTGGCGCCTGAGCACGTCCTCCATCGCGTGGAAGGAGAAGTAGGTGTAATGCTCATGATAGATGGTGTCGTACTGTGTCCCCTCGACCAGCCGGAGGAGGTGCGGGATCTCGATGGTCCAGGCGCCGCCCGGCGCGAGGAGGATGGCGAACCCGCCGACGAAGTCGTTCAGGTCGGGCACGTGGGCGATCACGTTGTTCGCCACCATCAGGTCGGCCCGCAGGCCCTCGGCAGCCAGCGCGCGGGCCGTCTCCCGGCCGAAGAACTTCACCCGCGTGGGTACGCCCCTGGCCTCGGCATCCCGGGCCACGTTGGCGGCCGGCTCGATGCCCAGGGCCGGGATGCCGGCCTGCACCACGTACTGCAGGAGGTAGCCGTCGTTGCTCGCGACTTCGACCACCCGATGGGCCGGGGTGAGTCCGAAGCGCTCGATGGCCATCGCCACGTAGCCCTGCGCGTGGGCCAGGAAGGCATCGGAATACGACGAGAAGTAGGCGTACTCCGAGAAGATCTCCTCGCCGGGCACGTAGGCCAGGAGCTGGACCAGCAGGCACCGGTCGCAGACGAAGACCTGGAGGGGGTAGAACGGCTCCATCTCGTGGAGCCGGCTGGCCGGGACGAAGCTCTCGCACAGCGGCGACATCCCGAGGTTGACGAACGTGGTGGCGAGCGGCGCGCCGCAGCTGCGGCACGCTGCCGCCGGTGGGGTCACTTGCCGCCCCCGTTGGCGCGCCAGATGACCCAGGGGGGCTTGCCCGAGGCCCAGAGCTCGTCGAAGCGGGCGCGGTCCTTGGCCGTGTCCATCGGCAGCCAGAACCCGTCGTACGAATAGGCCATGAGCTTGCCTTCCGCGATCAGGCGCTGGAAGGGCTCCTCGACCAGCTCCTCGCCCTCCCGCACATAGTCGAAGATCGCCTGGCGGAAGATGAAGAACCCGCCGTTGATGCGAAGCAACGCCCCGGCCATGTCCCGGAGCCCCGTCACCCGGCCGCCGCCGTCGGTCTCCACGAAGTGGTAGCTCATGTTCGGCTTGACGCTCAGGAAGGCGCCGACGGCGCTGGAGCGCCGGAACTGCTCCACCATCTCGTCGAGCGGCAGGTCAGTGAGTCCGTCGGAGTAGTTCGCCAGGAAGATCTCCTCCTTGGCGACGTACTTCCGCACCGCCAGGAGCCGCTGGCCGATGTTGGAGTTGAGGCCGGTCTCGATCAGCGCGATGCTCCAGTCCCGGATGTCGCTCGAGATCAGCTCGCGGCGGGCTCCCCCCTCGTGGAGCACCAGGTCGTTCGACACCGCCTCCTCATAGCTCAGGAAGAAGTTCTTGATGAGGTCGGCACGGTAGCCCAGGCAGAGGACGAAGTCGTGGTGGCCGAAATGGGCGTAGTACTTCATCAGGTGCCAGAGGATCGGGCGATACCCGATCGGCACCATGGGCTTGGGCACGTTTTCCGGTTGGTCGCGAAGCCGCATCCCGAGGCCGCCGCAGAACAACACGATCTTCATCGAGGCTCCCGGAGCTCGGGGTGACCTGCCTCAAGACTGTCGCCGCAGCACCGCCGGCGGCAAGATTACCGTGGCCTTGCCGCCACGCTGGGGAGGGGATGCGACATGCCGGGGGGTCAAGGGGCCGCCCCCTCCGGAAGGAGGGCCGGGGAGAGGCGGGATCCCCCATCTCCGGCAGGCCGGACGCGCATCAGGGCCGATGATTGGCAAGACTCGTGCTCCCGGTGGTGGGCACGGTTCTTCCCGCAGGGGATGGGCCAGCCCAGTCCAGGAGGTCGCAATTCCAGCACTGCTCGGCAGCCGCCTCGGCGCGTGGCGCGGAGGGCTCGGTATCGGGCTGAGAACGGTCTTCCGGGAGCCCCGGCTGGGTGCGAAGCGGCTGATCCTTCCCGTCAGCTACTGGCGGACAGCGGAGTTTGCCTTCGTGATGGACACCCTCGCGATTCCTCCCGGGGGTGCCATTCTCGATCTCGGCAGCCCGAAGGACCTGGCCGTCCTGCTCAGCCGCCGCCGCCGGTGCAGGGTGGTGGCCGTGGACATTCTCGAGGAGACGGTGCGCCTGAGCCGTCGGTACGCAGCCGCCCAAGGGATGGATGGGGAAGGTGCGGGCCTGGTGGAATCGCGGGTGGCCGACGGACGGGCGCTGCCCTTTCCGGATCACTCGTTCGACGCCGCATTCTCTGTCTCGGTGCTCGAACACATTCCCGGAAACGGGGACTCCGCGGCGGCGCGCGAGCTCGCCCGGATCCTCCGTCCGGGTGGGACCCTGGCCATCACCGTGCCCTTTGCCCAGGTGGCACGGGATACCTTCGTTCAGGGAGCGGTGTACGAACGCGAGAGCCTTCACGGGGAGCCGGTCTTCTTCGAGCGGCACTACGACCATTCGTCGCTTCGGGAGCGGCTCCTGGGTCCTTCGGGTCTCGTAATCGACCGCCTCGAGATCTGGGGCGAACCCCGCGGGCGTTGGGAAAGGCTGCTCGGGAAATCTGCGCTGGCGCGGAAGGTTCTCTCCCCGCTCGAGCCCATGATGAGCCTGCTCTTCCTGGATCCGGTGCCGCCGGATTCTTCCCGCGCCATGGCCGCCTTCGTGCTGCTCCGCAAGGCCGGCCCCACATGAGCGTCCCGGGCCAGGCGGCGCACATCTTCACGGTGGATGTCGAGGACTGGTTCCAGGTGAACGCCCTGGAGCGCTGGGCTCCGCGGGTTCACTGGGAGCGGTTCGAACGGCGCATCGAGGGCAGCACGGACCGGGTGCTCGAACTCCTGGAGGGTCGCGGTGCCCACGCGACCTTCTTCACGCTCGGATGGGTGGCCGAGCGGCATCCCCGAATGGTCCGGCGGATCGCCGACGCGGGACACGAGGTCGCCAGCCACGGGTGGTGGCACCGGAAAGTCACCACGCTCACCCGCGAGGCATTCAGGGAGGATGTGCGGGCTTCCAAGGCGGTGCTGGAGGACGCCTCCGGCCAGCGAGTGCTCGGCTTCCGCGCCCCCAGCTTCTCGATCCGGCCGGGCATGGAATGGGCGTTCGACGTCCTGCTGGAGGAGGGCTATGAGTATGACTCGTCGCTCTTCCCGATCCGGCGGCCCGACTACGGGTGGCCGGGAGGCCCGACTTCGGCACACCAGTTCCGGCGCGCGCGCGGAACCCTGCTCGAGCTGCCCCTCGCCACAACCGTGATTGCCGGCATTCGGTTGCCCGCCGCTGGTGGCGGCTACCTTCGGCAGGCGCCGCTTGGGCTCATCACGCGGGCATTCCGGGAACGCGCCGACCGGGGTGAGACCGGCGTCTTCTACATCCATCCCTGGGAGCTCGACCCCGACCAGCCGCGGCTCGACTTGCCGTGGATCACCAGGATGCGGCACTATCGCGGCCTGGAGCGAACCGTGGGCCTGCTCGATCGACTGCTCTCGCTGTTCCCGTTCACCTCGGTCGCGCGGAGATTCGCCCTGGACCAGTCCGGTGCCCAACCGCCCACCTGGTCGGTACCGGCGCTCGCGTGACGCTCGACGTCTCCCCATTCCGTGGCGCCCCGGCCGAGTGGGACGCCTTCGCCGTACGCCAGCCCGGTTTCACGCACTTCCACCGGCACGGGTGGAAGGACGTGATGGAGCAGGTGTTCCGGCACGAATGCGTCTACCTCGAGGCGCGATCCGGGGGGGCACTGGCCGGCGTTCTGCCGCTGGTCAGGGTGCGCAGTCGCATCTTCGGCCACTACCTCGTGTCCATGCCGTTCCTCAACTACGGCGGCCCGCTCGGCACCGACGACGGAGTCCGGGCATTGGCCGCGCATGCGGTCGAGCGGGCCCGGGCCGATGGCGTGAAACTCCTCGAGCTGCGGAGCCGGCGGGAACTGCCGCTCGAATTGCCCGCATCGCATCGCAAGGTCACGGTGGTGCTTGACCTCCCCACCGGCGGGGCTGACGCCCTGCTCAAGGCCTTCGGCTCGAAGCTGAGAAGCCAGGTGCGGAGACCGGCCAAGGAGGGGGTGGAAGTGCGGTTCGGCTCGGACCAGGTTGCCCCCTTCTTCGAGGTCTTCAGCCGGCACATGCGGGACCTGGGCACGCCCACCCAATCGCGGCGCCTCTTCGAGGCGGTGGCGCGGAGGTTTCCGGATGATTCCTGGTTCGGGGTCGCGTGGCTGCGGGGCCGGCCCATCGCCGGCGGTGCGGGGCTCCACTGGGGCGGAGAGTTCGAGATGACCTGGGCCTCCGCGCTCGCGGAGCAGAACCGGATCGCGGCGAACATGGGCCTTTACTGGGCCTTTCTCGAGCGTGCGATGGAGCAGGGGTACCGGACATTCAACTTCGGGCGTTGCACCCCGGGCAGCGGGACCCACCGGTTCAAGCTGCAGTGGGGCGGCCGTGACGAGGCGCTGCACTGGTATCAGTGGACGCCGGAGGGTGGCCTGGCATCCACGCCCTCGCCGGACGAGGGCGCGTATTCGTGGGGGCCGAGGCTCTGGAAGAAGTTGCCGGTGGGGCTGGCCACGGCGCTCGGGCCCAGGGTGGTGCGGGGGATTCCGTGACCCGGTCAGGCGACCGTCAGGTGCGCGATCCCGCGGCCCGCCGCCTCGTCGAGCTCCATGCGAAGCGGGCGCTCGCTGATCCATCGGTCGATGACGGCTCGATCCTCGGGTCTCCTCGCATCATCGAGGAGTATTTCAGTGCCGGCGGCGAAGCGATGCCCCATCAGGGGCAGGAGCCCGTAGCGTCCGCCCTGGGTGGACATGCTCGGCGGGCCGTCGCAGACGACCAGGGTGAATCGGTCGGGGAAGGGAGGACCGGCGGGCGCGTCGTACCAGGTGAAGTCGCCGAAGGAGCGAAGCGGCGCCAGCACGAGGCGCACGCCACCGATGCGATACCGCCTGAGTCTGGTCTCCGTCTCCTTCAACCACCTGGGGTCGTGTTCCAGCGACCAGACTTCGACGCCACGGGAGCCGGCCAGGAGACCGAGAAGCGCGGTGCTGCAGCCGGAGCCACACTCGAGGATCGGGCCGCCCGTGTTGCGGGCGAGGGCCGCGATGCGCTCGAGGAAGCTGGAAGGCGCGCTGTAGGTTTCGTTTCCCCACCCCCGGCGCAGGCGTTGGATCAGTCCGGCATTCACCGGGCGACCTGGCCCGATCCGTCGAAATCGCTGGACTGCCCACGTCAGGAGCGCCCGCTGGTGGGCGTTCCTGAGCCACCGCCGGGCAGGGGCAGGGAGTACGCGCTTCGCGGCCGTCCGGGTGGCATCCAGGGTCATGCCTTCCTCCAGCCACCTTCGGTCGGGCAAGCGATAGCGGAAAGGGCGCGTCTCGATCGGTACACAGTGTCAGGTGCAGGATTCGGCAACGTGATCTCGATCACACTCGAGGGCGGCGGCCGATGGGCGTGACGCCGCCAATCCTGCTCCTGGAGCGCAATCCGCGCACGGGCGCGGTTCGTGCCGTGGGACCGGCCCGCCATTTCCAGGGATACCGCCTGCCCGGCGAGTGGGACGGCATCCGGCAGGGCGTCTGGGCCGAATGGCAGTGGGACGGGAACGAGCTCACGGTCCGCAACGACAGGCTCGGATTCTCGCCACTCTTCTGGTTCGCCACGGCCACGCGAGTCGGGGTGTCCCCATCGCTGGCGGCCCTGGTTCCGAACCTCGAGAGCCGCGAGCTGGACGACGATGCGCTCGCCGTCTTCCTCCGGTTCAGGAACTTCATCGGCGAAGATACCCCGTTTCGTCAGGTGCGGTCCCTGCCGCCCGGCGCTACCCTCCGGTGGTCGCAGGGGGTCACTCGACTCGACGCGCTGGGGCCGCTCCAGTTCGAGCCCGAGGCAGGAGGCCGGCGCCGGCGGCAGCCGGAGTATCCGGCGGTCTTGCGCGAAGCGATTTCGCGCGCGCTCTCGGCCGCCCCCGGTCGCCTGGCCCTCCCGCTCTCCGGCGGGCTGGACTCCCGCCTGATGCTCTTCTCGATGCTCGACCTGGGGGTCACGCCGGAGTTGTGCGTCACCCTGCGCCACCATCCGCCGCGGACGGACCTCGATGTTGAACTGGCCGCGGAGATCGCTGCCGAAGTCGGGATTCCCCATGTGGTGCTTGGCCAGAACGGCGACAGGCTCGGGCAGCAGCTGGGGAATCTCTCGCGCACCCACCTGTGCACCCACGAACATGCCTGGTATCGCCCCCTTCCCGAGTTTCTCGCTGCGCAGCGATTCGACACGTTCCTCGACGGCATCGGTGGGGAACTTCAACCCGAGCCCATCCTCTCCACGCAGCGGGTCAACCATCTGATTGACGAGGGGTGCCTGGCCGACGGCGTCGCGAAGGCGCTGGTGGAGGACTACCTGCCCGCGCTGGTGTCACCTCCGATGCTTCGGCGCTGGTCGCCCGAGCGGGCCCATGCCCACCTGGTCAGGCACGCCAGGCTGTTCGAGGGCGACGCCAATCCCTGGGGGCACTTCAGGTTCTACGCCCGGACGCGACGAACGGTCGCCCTGATGCCCTGGGGGCTCCATTCCACGGGCATACTTGGCCTGGCCCCGTTCCTCGACAAGGCAGTCGTGGAGCTTCTGGGCCCGATCCCCTGGCGTGAGCTCGCCGACCGCACCTTTCGCAGGGAGATTCTCGCCCACGCATTCCCGCAGTACCGGGTGCGGCCGAACGAGGAGGCCGATTTCAGCAGTGAGCGCGGACGCCGTGAGATCCTGGCATACGGCCGCGCTGTCGCCCGATGGGCGGGCCCGCGGCTCTGGCGTTCACAGATGCTCCGGCCCTCGTTCCTGCCGGCGCGCCTGCTTCGTGCCCATCTCGACCGGGGCTACACCCGGGAGCTCCCCATGGCCTGCGAGCTGCCGCTGTACCTGCTGGAGCTGGCGCGTTGGGCCGAGGGTGGCGACCCGTTGGCGCACGCCTGACCGGCGCCCGGACGACCGAATTCATGCCGGCGCGATTCCTTCCTCCCGTGCACTCCCCGCTCACCATCGGGGCGCTGGCCGCGGGCGTCCGGTCGATGCTGCTCGGCGGGCGGGCTGCGCATCACGCGCTGGGCGGGGCCATCCGGGCAAGGTGGGCGCCCGAGAGCTACCTCCTGACCGACAGCGGAACCAGTGCCCTTGCCTTGGGGCTCGGGCTCGCGAGGCAGCTCGGGGCCACCCCGGTCGCGCTTCCGGCGTACGGGTGCTTCGACATCGCCACCGCGGTGGACGCAGCCGGAGTGCCGTTCACGCTCTACGACGTCGACCCGATCACGCTGGCGCCGAGCCCCGAGTCGGTCCGGCAAGCCATCGAACGGGGCGCCCGGTGCCTGGTGGCGGTTCACCTCTACGGCGTGCCGGTCGACATCGATGCCATGCAGCAGCTGGCCGGGCCGGGAG
>JBOHSQ010000073.1:0-8607 GCA_050733295.1 Gemmatimonadales bacterium | reverse complement strand
CTCCAGGCGGGCGCGGCAACGACGCTCGTGAGCCTGCTGGTGGACGAAGGCCGGCTTGATGAGGCCCAGGCCCGGCTCGGCGACCTCGGCACTGGCAGCCCGGCGGAGCGAGCCGCACTCACTCGGCGCGTGGCCTTGGGCTGGGCGCGGGCAGGCCAGCTGGACAAGGCCGAGGCCCTCGTTGCGAGTGACAGCTCGGTGGACGGCCTGGCGGTGCGCGGCCGGCTCCGGCTGTTCCGCGGCGACGTCGAGGGCGCGCGGCGGTTGCTCGTGGCCGCCGGCCCGTTCGCGGGCGGCCGGGAGGCAGGAGCCGAGCGCCTCGCCCTGCTCGCGCTGGTTCAGCCGATTGAACGGGCGCAGGTGCCGGCACTCGGCGCGGCACTCCTCGCCGCCGAGCGCGGGGACACCACGGCGGCCGTGGAGCAACTGGAGCGGACCGCCGGTGAACTCGGCGCCACCGGCGGAGGGCCCGAACTGCTCCTCCTCGCCGGGCGGATGGAGCTCGGGCGGAACGCGCCGGAATCGGCCGAGCGCCTCTTCCTCGCCGCGAAGGACGCACGGAACTCGTCGGCCGCTCCGGCGGCACTGCTTGAGCTCGCCCGCATGGCGCTCGCGCGCGGGCGCCCGGGCGAGGCGATCCCGTACCTCGAGACCCTCATCCTCGAACACGCGCCGAGCGCGCTCGTTCCGCAGGCTCGCCGGCTGCTGGACGAAGCCCGTGGGGCGGTGCCGCGCTCGTGAGACGCCGTGAATTCCTCGCCGCGAGTGCGGCGCTCGCGGGCTTGCCGCTGCCCAGGCCGGACCGCTGGGCGCGACGCGCGTCCCAGCTGCTGGTTCCGATGGATGACGCCCAGGCGCAGCACCTCAAGGCCTACGGCCTGGCCTGGCGGGTGCTCGACCGCGGCGGGCGCGGCGAGTGGCTGCTCAATCACCGGGGCGGCTCGTTCCTGCTGCCCGCGTATCCCGAGGTCGAGCGCGACGCGGCGCTCTCGGGGGTCACGGCGGTGCCGGTTGACGATGCCGCGGTCACGAGCATTCGCGCCGACATCGCCGGCTCGAACCAGGAGGCGGTGCCGCTGGAGAAGGCGCCCAAGATGGCGGTGTACGTGCCGCCCAATGCCGCGCCCTGGGACGACGCGGTGACGATGGCGCTCGAGTATGCGGGAATCCGCTACGAGAAGCTGTGGGACGATGAAGTACTCGCGGGGCGGCTCACGACCTTCGACTGGCTGCACCTCCACCACGAGGACTTCACCGGGCAGTACTCGAAGTTCTATCTGACCTACGCCGGGGCGCCGTGGCTGCAGGAGATGGTGGAGCGGAACGAGTCGACCGCCCGCCGCCACGGCTTTCCCCACGTGCCGGCCCTCAAGCGCGCGGTGGCGAAGTCGATTGGCGGGTACGTGGACCAGGGCGGCTTCCTGTTCGCGATGTGCACCGCCACCGAGACGCTCGACCTGGCGCTCGCGAGCGACGGGGTGGACCTCGCGGCCAGCTTTGCCGACCGCACCCCGATGGACCCCTCGGCGTCGGAGAAGCTCGACTGGAGCCGTACCTTCGCGTTCCAGGGGGCCGAGTTGGAGAGCAGCCCGACCATCTCGCAGTTCTCCGACATCGACGGACACCAGGTGAATGCGCCGGCGCGGCGGCAGCAGTTGGGCGCCTTCCAGCTCTTCGGCTTCAGCGCCAAGATCGACCCGGTGCCGGCGATGCTGGTGCAGTGCCACCGCGAGGTGCTGCCCGACTTCTACGGGCTCACCACATCGTTCCGGCGCGACCGGGTGAAGCCCGGCGTCACCGTGCTCGCCGAGGAGCGCGGCGCGCCGTGGGTGAAGTACATCCACGGCGACCGGGGCAAGGGGACGTGGACGTTCTACGGCGGCCACGATCCCGAGGACCCGCAGCACGCCATCGGCGACGCGCCGACCGACCTCTCGTCACACCCGTCCTCGCCGGGCTACCGCCTGATCCTCAACAACGTCCTGTTCCCGGCCGCGAAGAAGAAGGAACTCAAGACCTGAGCCGGATCCCGCCAGATGTGCGCGCCCTGCTCGCGGCCGAGATCCGTGCCGCTGGCGGGCGGGAAGTGTGCTTCGTGGCCGACGTGGACGGCGACGGCAACATTGCCGCCGCCCGCGCCGTGGCTCGGGGCACGCCGGAGCAGGTGCTGGCCCTGCCCGGCGTGGCCGCGCGGGGCCAGATGCTGCTGCACAACCATCCCTCCGGCGGGCTCGAGCCGTCGGGCGCCGACCTGTCGATTGCGGCCCAGCTCCACGACGGCGGTGTCGGCTTCGGGATCATCGACAACGACGCCGACGAGCTCTACGTCGTGGTCGAGGTGCCCCGCGCCCGCGTTGTGACGCCGATCGACGCGCTGGGCGTGGCGGACATGCTCGGGGCCCGCGGCCCGGTGGCGGAACATCTGGGGCGATTCGAGGATCGCCCGAGCCAGCGCGACTTCGCCGCCTTCGTGGCCGACGGCTACAACGACGGTGGCGTCCTCCTGCTTGAGGCAGGGACCGGGGTAGGGAAGTCGTTCGGCTACCTGGTGCCCGCGCTCGCCTGGGCCCGCGCCAACGGCGAGCGCACCATCGTCAGCACCAACACGATCAACCTGCAGGAACAGCTGGTCGGCAAGGACCTGCCGCTGCTGGAGGACGCCCTCGCGTCGGGCGGGCAGCGCCCGACCTTCGCGCTCCTCAAGGGATGGCGGAACTACCTCTGCCTGGCTCGGCTCCGACTGGCCGAGGGCGGGGAGCAGTCGTTGCTCGAGCCGGAGCGCCAGGACGAGCTGCACACGATCATCGAGTGGTCGGGGCGCACCGCCGACGGCACCCTCAGCGACCTGCCGTTCTCGCCTTCCTCCGAGGTCTGGGACGAGGTGAGCGCGGAGCCCGACCTCTGCCCCCGGCTCAACTGCCCCCACTTCGAGAAGTGCTTCCTCTTCCGCGCCAGGCGAAAGGCCGCGGAGGCGGACGTCGTCGTCGTCAACCACCATCTCTTCGCGGCGGACCTGTCGGTGCGCCAGCAGGCGGGAAACTGGCAGGACGCGGCGGTGCTGCCGCCGTACCGTCGGCTGGTGCTCGATGAGGCCCACCACCTCGAGGACGTGGCGGCCACGCACCTGGGCGTGCACGTCAGCAGCCGCGGGGTGCAGCGCGTGCTCGCGCGGATGGAGCGAAACGGCAAGGGGCTCCTGCCCACGCTCCGGCGCGAGCTGGCGTCGCGCCAGGATCTGCTGAGCCGCGCGAGCCTCGACCTCCTGTCCGAGCGGGTGGTGCCCGCGCTGTCCGACGCCCGGCGCCGCACCGAGGCGCTCTTCCTCCGGCTGCACCGGCGGCTCGAGGAGGTACAGGGCGGCGTGCTGCGGCTCGACGAGGCCTTTGCCGAGGACCCGGCATGGGACGAGGGGCTCGCGGCCGACCTCGACGGGGCACTGGGCGCGTTCCGCACCCTGCACGACACGGTCGAGACCATCGCCGACCGGATGGCGGGCTCCGAGGAGACCGAGCGGCGCATCCAGCTGGTGCAGGAACTGCGGGGCGTGGTGCGGAGGCTCGAGGCCGCGAGCGACGGCCTCAACCGGACCCTGCGGCCGGCGGGCGGCGGGCCGCCGGTGGTGCGGTGGCTCGAGCGGCGCGGACAGCGCGGATCCGGCGTGGGGCTGGCGGCGGTGCCGATCGAGCTCGCACCCCTGCTCCGCGAGCTGGTCTTCGACCGCCTGGACACGGTCGTGCTGACGAGCGCCACCCTTGCCGCGGGCGGCCAGTTCGATTTCCTCGAGTCGCGGCTGGGGCTCGCCGGAGGCGACTCTCCCGTGACGCTGCGCGAGATCCTGCCCTCGCCGTTCGACTATCCCAGCCAGTGCCTGTTCGGCGTGCCGGACGACCTGCCCGACCCGCGCGACGACGAGGCGGCGCACGATGCCGCGGTGGCCCAGATCGTCCTCGAGGTGTGCCACGCCTGCGATGGCGGGATGTTCGTGCTCTTCACCAGTCACGCGGCGCTCCGGCGGGTTGCTGCGCTCCTCCAGGGCGAACTGGGGGCCCGGTGGCCCCTGCTGGTCCAGGGTTCGTCGCCGCGTGAGGCCCTGTTGCGTCGCTTTCGCGAGGCGGGCAACGCAGTACTGCTCGGCACCGACTCCTTCTGGGAAGGTGTGGACGTGCCGGGGCGGGCGCTCCGGGCGCTGATCCTCACCAAGCTGCCGTTCAAGGTGCCGTCGGAGCCGATCACGCAGGCGCGGCTGGAACGGCTGGCCGAGCAGGGCGAGGACGGATTCACCGGGTACCTGCTGCCCCACGCCGCGCTCAAGCTCAAGCAGGGCTTCGGCCGCCTGATCCGCTCCACGGCCGACGTGGGCGTGGTGCTGCTACTCGACCGCCGCGTCGTCACCAAGCGGTACGGCGGCGTGATCCTCGAGGGGCTGCCGCCCGCGGAGCGGGTGGACGGGCCGTGGCGCCAGGTGCGCACCAGGGTCGAGGACTTCTTCGCAAGGCACGGTATCGGCGCCGCGCCGTGAGCGAGGCCGGTGACGGCCTGCTAGCTTTGGGGCACGTTCGCCGCGCGCCGCGGTGGACTGCACTGGAAACGGGGTCGGCCGGCCCGGTCCGCGCCGCGTGAGGAGCCCTTGGGGATGATCGAGACCAGCCAGCGCCTCCGGGCGCTTCCCGGATATCCGCTCGCCCACCTGCCCGCCATCAAGCGCCGCCTGATCGAGGAGGGCGTGGACCTGATCGACGTGGGCGCGGGCGACAACGACACCCCCCCGCCCGCGATCGCGGTCGATGCGCTGCGCGAGGCGCTGGCCGACCCGGCGCTCAGCAAGTACGGGTTCCAGCAGGGCCTCCCGACCTTCCGCCGTGCCTGCACCGACTGGATGACGCGGCGCTACGGGCACCGGTTCGACCCGGTCACCGAGACGCTGCCGCTCATCGGCTCGAAGGAAGGCCTCGCCCACCTGCCGTACGCGGTGGTGAACCAGGGCGACGTGGTGCTGGTGCCGGAGCCCGGCTACCAGGCCTACATCGGCGGCGCGATCCTCTCCGGCGGCACGCCCCACATCCTCCCGCTTCGCCGCGAGGACGACTTCCTGGTGGAGCTCGAGCGGCTGCCTGGCGACCTGCTCGCGCGCACCAGGCTCGTCTACCTCAACTATCCCAACAACCCGACGTCGGCCGTCGCCGACCACGCGTACCTCGAGCGGACCGTCGCCGTGTGCCGGAAGCACGCCATCCTGCTCGCGTACGACAATGCGTACTGCGACCTGGTGTACGACGGCTACCGGGCGCCGAGCATCTTCGACGTGGAGGGCGCGCGCGACATCGCCCTCGAGTTCTTCTCCCTCTCGAAGAGCTTCTCGATGACCGGCTGGCGGCTGGGGTTCGTGCTGGGGCGGAAGGAACTGATCGCGGCGCTGCAGACCGTCAAGTCGTACGTGGACACCGGCCCGTTCCTGGCGCTGCAGAAGGCGGGGGCGGTGGTGCTGGAGCACGCGGGGGAAATCGTCGAGCCGATCCGCCAGGAGCTCGAGCGGCGGCGCGACGCCGCCATCATCGCGCTGGCGGGCCAGGGCGTGGAGCTCGCCCCGCCCAAGGCGGCGATGTACCTGTGGGTTCCGCTCCCCGCTGGCGTGCCCTCGGCGCACTTCGCCAAGGTGGCCCTGGAGCGCTTCGGCGCGCTGCTGCTGCCGGGCAGCGCCTTCGGGCCGGCGGGCGAGGGATACTACCGGATTGCGCTGACGGTGCCGCCGGACCGGCTCCGTGAGGCCGTGGGGCGTCTCGGGCGCGCGCTCGAGGCGGCCCGCGAACAACCCGTTGCAGCCCGCGCCTGACTTCCGCTTTCCGGCCCCGGCCCGCGGACCCCTCCGGGGCCGCGGGCTTGCGCTTGCAGGGAGCGTGGTCCTCCACGCGGTGCTGGTCGCGATCATCATCGCGGGGGCCCGGGAGTTCCCAATCCTTCCCGGCGCCGCGCCGGTGTTCATCGTTCCGCTCCCGGAGGGCGGCGAGCGCGCGGTGGAGCTGCCGGCCTATCGCGAGCCGGCGGCAGGATTCCGCCTGCCGCTCCCGGGACTGCCGCTCGAAGGCGCGGCGGGGCGCGATGCGGCTGTGCGGCTCCGGGAGCTGAGCGATGCCGTGGCGCGCCGCCTGACGGATTCGTTTCCCTTCGTGCCCGGGATTCACGGGCGTGGGCGCCCCGGCCGCATCGCTCCCGCACTCGGCGACGGCCGGCTCTGGGTGCGCCCGCTGCCGGCGGAGCCGCGTGAGCTGGCGCAGCGGCTCAGGCGCTCGACCGCCGAGCTGGCCGACAGCATCATCGAGGTGACAGTCCAGGCCTACCTCGACTCGATCGCGCACGAGCCGGGTGCCGACGGCACCGAGCTGCCGCGCTGGGTCACCGAGGTGGAAGGGAAGAAGTACGGGATCGACGGCTCGAGCATCTACATCGCCGGCCTGCGCATCCCGGCGGCGTTGCTCGCCCTGCTGCCGCTGCCGGCGGCGGGCAATCCGGACCAGAACGCCGACTGGGCCCGGATGATGGACATCCGCCGCGACATCTATTACTCCGCGGCCCGTGCCGGGAACGTGGCCGAGTTCAAGCGGTACGTAAGGGAAATCCGTGAGCGGAAGGAGGCCGAGCGCCGGTTCAAGGAAAACCAGCGCCAGCGGCCCGACAGCCAGCCGCCCGCGCCACCATCGCCCAAGGATGCCCCGCTCCCGTGACCCTCTTCCGCTCGGATGCCACCGTTGTCGTCGTCATCGGCTCCGGCCCCCTGGCCGGCACCAAGGACCGCCCGCTCGCGGAGCGGCTCTGCCTGGAGATCGACAAGCGGGGCGGCGGCGTGCCGCACCGCCGGGCCGTCGTGGTGGACGACGGATGGTTCCTGGGTCACCCGCAGCTGCACGTGCACCCGACCATCGCGATCGGGGGGCCGGGCGCGAATGGCGTGACGGGCAGCCTCCTGCCGCGGCTGCCGATCCTCTGGCGCAACGGCGAGGATGCCTTCGTGCAGGCCGACCTCGATGGCATGCCGAAGCGGGCCGCACTCTGGGGCACCGACGCAGGGCGGACCGCCGCAGCGCTCACCCGGTTCGTGGAGGGTGGGGCGCTCGACGAGATGCTGTCGCGGGTGTGGGTGGGGAAGGGGGAATGGCAGGCGTGAGACCTACGGTGGCGTAATCCTTCCTTCCGCATCGAACTTCGCCCCCGTCCCCGGGAAGTCTTCCGCCGTCCTCGCTTGCATGAACGCCAGCGCCGACCCTCCCGGGTCCGGCGCCGGTCCCGCCCGGGACCGCTGCACCGCAGGCACCAGCCGTCCCCCCAGGAACCGACCGTCGGCGGCCAGCTCGAGCTGGAGCACCGCGGTGAGGTGGAGCGGCGGTGCAAGGCTGAATCCCCGGTAGGTCAGGAAGTTCCCCAGCGAGTAGACGATCGGCTTTCCGCCATGGAACTCGACGCCGCGGAGCACGTGCGGGCCATGCCCCACCACCGCGTCCGCGCCGGCGTCGAGTGCCACCCGCGCCCAGCGCCGCAGGTGTCCGCGGGGCTCGCGGCCCAGGTACTCCATCGAGTCGGGCGTCGTGCCTGCCATCGCACCTTCCGCGCCGCCATGGAAGGTCACCACCAGGACGTCCACCAACGGCCGGACCGAGTCGACGACCACCCGGGTGCGCTCGAGGTCGAGCAGGTCGTAGGCGTAGCCGTAGGTGGTGAACCCGATCAGGCCCACGGTAGTGAGCGAGTCGTCGCGCTGCACCGTGTCCACGGCGATGCTGCCCAACGGACCGTAGTGGTGGAGCCCGAGCGAGTCGAAGACGCGTGCCGTCAGCTCGCGCCCCGCCATCCCCATGTCGTTGGCGTGGTTGTTGGCGAGGTTGAGGTGGGTGAACCCGGCGTCGCGGAGCCGGGGCGCGAGCGCCGACGGCGTGGCGAAGGCGTAGCAGCGGAGCTGGGCCAGCGCAGAATCGCGCGCCGCGCGCCCGGCGTGTCGCATCCGCCGTTCGACCTCGCGCCGCGACCGCTCGCACTTCTCCGACGTGCCGGTGTCGGAGAGCGCGCCCTCGAAATTGCCCACCACGAGGTCGCCGGTGAGCAAGGAGTCGACGGCGTCGAAGAGCCCGCGTCCCTCGTTCGGCGGGATCCCGTCTGGCAGGGTCCGGGTGCCGAGGTTGATGTCGCCGACGAAGGCGAGGCGGACGGGCATGACGCGCCGGAGCGGGCCAGTGGGCACCGCGGGCTCAGGAGCCGGCTCAGGCTCGGCCTCGACCGGAACCGGGACGGGAGTCGGCGCCGGCGGAGGTGGCGGTGATGTGGGCGCGCAGCCGGCCGAGAGCGCCGCCGCGGCCGCCGCGACCGCGAGCAGCGCGCGCCGAACCGAAGTCACGCCGCGCGGGCCCCGGCCTCGGCCTCGAGCCGCCGGAGGCTGGTCTCCCGGCCCACCACCCAGAGGAGCTCGTTCACCGGCTCAGAGACGGTGCCGCCGGTGAGTGCCACCCGGATCGGCTGGAGCAGGTCGCCCAGCTTGAGGCCCTCACGCTCGGCGCCGGCCTTGAGCACCTCGATCAGGCGGTCGGCGTTCCAGTCGTCTGCCGGGATCGAGGTCAGCTCCTT
>JBOHSQ010000072.1:0-8715 GCA_050733295.1 Gemmatimonadales bacterium | reverse complement strand
GCCGGGGAGACCGGCACCCGGGGGAGCGCCGAGCTGCGCGCCGCCGAGGCGGCGAAGGCCGCAGAGGTGCTCGGCGTGAGCGAGCGCCGCAACGCCGGCCTCCCCGATGCCGGCCTCCACAACACCGACGAGACGCGCCGCATCGTGGTCGAGCACCTTCGCAATTTCCGGCCGCGCGCGGTCATCCTGCCCTACCCGGTCGGACGCCACCCCGACCACCGGCTGGCCGCCGAGCTGGCGCGGGATGCCTGCTTCCTGTCGGGCCTGGCGAAGTATCCCGCCTCGGGCGAGCCCCACCGGCCCGTGAAGATCCTGCACGCCCTGGCCTATCGCGAAGATCCGGTGAAGCCGACGTTCGTGGTGGACATCTCGGAGGAGTTCGAGGGCAAGATGGCCGCCATCCGCTGCTACGCGAGCCAGTTCGACGGCGCGAAGGCTGCCGGCGAGATCTTCCCCACCGGTCAGGACCTCTACACCCTGGTCGAGACCCAGAATGCCCACTACGGCTCGCTGATCCGCGCACGTTACGGGGAGCCGTTCTGGACCCCGGAGACCATGGCCGTGGACGATGTCCTCACCCTCGCGGTCCGGTCGATGTGACCCCCGCCGCCGCGCCCGCACCCCCGCCCAGTCCCCGGTTCTTCACGACTCCCGCCCGGCTCCGCGCCTGGCTGGAGCAGCATCACGCGAAGGAGAAGCAGCTCTGGGTCGGCTTCTGGAAGAAGGATTCCGGCAAGGGCGGCATGGTCTATCAGCAGGCGCTGGACGAGGCGTTGTGCTTCGGGTGGATCGACGGGATCGTGCGGCGAGTGGACGGGCTGAGCTATGTGCAGCGCTTCACCCCCCGACAGGCGCGAAGCTACTGGAGCAGCGTGAACATCGCGCGCGCGGAGGAACTGGAACGGGAGGGCCGGATGGCCCCGGCCGGACGCGCGGCGTTCGCGGGGCGGGACGCACAGCAGGAACGGCGCTACTCGTTCGAGAACCGGCCCCGGGAATTCGGGCCCGACCTGCTGAAGCGCTTCAAGGCCGACCCGAAGGCCTGGAAGTACTTCGAGGCCCAGCCGCCCGGCTGGCGCCGGACGGCCATCTGGCGGGTCGTGAGCGCGAAGCAGGAGGCCACGCGTCTCCGACGTCTACAGCAGCTGATCGACGCCGCCCGCAGGGGCGTCCGCCTCGACTAGCCCACCCTCCCCCTCACGCTCTTCTTCGAGGTCACCCCTCCACCACCGGGACCGCCCACCCGCCTCCCACCTGCTCCAGCATCACCGCTCGCACGTCGCCGGGGCCGTAGGAAGCGCGCATCGAGCGAGAAGTCGGGCGTACGACCGATGAGCAGGGTTCCCGGCGGCGCGATGTGCACGCTGAGCGGGGCTGGCGGCGGCGCGCTCGCCGAGTCCACGAAGGGCGGCGCCGATACCACGATACGGATGTTCGCCTTGTCGGGTTGTGCCGCGCCCGTATCCACCGTCGCCGGCGTCACCAGGTTGAGTGCGCTCCCGCCCGCCGTGAGCGCGTATTCCCCGCCCTCGGTCAGCGTGGCGTCGACCGAACCCACCACGACGCCCGTCACCGCGCCGCGCACCTCCAGGGACTGGACTCCCGCGGGGATCGTGATCGGCGCCGTCGCGTCGCCGTACGGCACACCCGCCGCGACGGTCACGTCGCCGACGAGCAGGTCGAGCGCCGGTGAGGTGCTCGCGCCGGTGAAGAGCCGGACCTCGGCCGTCGGGCCCTCCGGTCCGCTGCTGTCGTCGTCATGGGAGTCGCCGCAGGCGGCAACCGCCGAGCCAAGCACCAGCGCCGCGGCCGCCGCCGCCGCCCGCGCGATCGCAATCGACATGAAACGCCCCTTTCGCGGGTCCACCGAACGGCGATGCCCCGGGCTGAAGGATATGACGTCCCCAACCCCGGTGGGCGCACGGTTTGAACCGCCCCCCGTTCCTCGTTCCCCTCTCACGTCCAACCCACCGTCCGCGTTATCTTTGGCCCCCATGAAGCGCCCGCCCGTCTACCTCGACCATGCCGCCACGACCCCGGTTCGCCCCGAGGTCCTGGAGGCCATGCTGCCCTACCTCGGGGCCGACGCATTCGGCAATCCCTCGAGTCTGCATCGGTACGGCCGCGCGGCGCGCGCCGGCCTCGAGCAGGCGCGCCGCCAGGTCGCAGCGGCGCTCGGGGCCGAGCCCAGCCAGGTGGTCTTCACCTCCGGCGGGACCGAGGCGGACAACCTCGCCGTCGTGGGCGCCGCGCTCGCCGCGCGCATGGCGGGGCGGCCGATGACCGTCGCCGTCTCGGCCATCGAGCACAAGGCGATCCTCGCCGCCGCCCACCACGTGAAGGCTCTTGGCGGCAAGGAGTACATCCTCCCGGTCGATCGCGTTGGGGTGGTGGACGGTGCATCGCTCGACCGCGCCCTCGCGGTCGGGCCGGCCTGCGTGTCGGTGATGTGGGTGAACAATGAGGTGGGCACGCTCCAGCCGGTGCACGAGATCGCCGCGAAGTGTCGGGACGCGGGCGCGATGTTCCACACCGACGCGGTGCAGGCCTTCGGCAAGGTCCCCGTGACCCTCGATGGCTTCGGCTGCACCCTCCTCACCATCTCCGGACACAAGATCGGCGCGCCCAAGGGCATCGGCGCGCTGATCGTGCGTGAGCGCAAGGCGGTCGAGGCGATCATCCACGGCGGGGGACAGCAGTTCGGCATCCGCCCCGGCACCGAGAACGTTGCTGGTGCCGTGGCGCTCGGTGCCGCCGCCGAGCTCGCGGCGCGTGAAACTGCCGGCACCGCGGCCCGGCTCGGCTCCCTGCGCGAGGACCTCGCGGCCCGGCTCCGCGCCGCCGTTCCCGACCTGGTGGTGAACGCCGAGGGCGGCCCGCGTGCGCCCCACGTGCTCAGCGTGTCGGTGCCGGGCGCTGACGGCGAGGCGCTGCTGATGCACCTCGACCTGGCAGGTGTCGCCGCCTCCGGCGGCTCGGCCTGTTCGACCGGCGCGGTGGAGCCCTCGCACGTGCTCGTCGCGATGGGCGTGCCCCGGGACCTCGCCCTCGGCACCGTACGATTCTCCTTCGGCCACGAGAGCACTGCAGCCGACGTCGAGCGCGTCGCGGAAGTCTTCCCCGCGCTGGTGGACAAGGTGCGGAAGCTCGCGGGGGTGCTGGGCAGGGCTTGATGGCCAAGGTTCTCGTTGCGATGTCGGGCGGGGTGGACAGCAGCGTCGCGGCGGCGCGGCTGGTGCGGGACGGCCATGAGGTCGTCGGCGCCACGCTCAAGCTCTTCTGCTACGGCGACGAAGTCCCCGACCGCCCCTGCTGCTCGCTCGACTCCATCACCGACGCGCGCCTCGTCGCGCACCGGCTGGGCATCCCCCACTACGTGCTGAACCTCGAGGACCGCTTCGGGCACGACGTCATCGGGGATTTCGTCTCCGAGTACGCCCGCGGCCGCACGCCCATTCCCTGCGTTCGCTGCAATTCCTTCACCAAGTTCCGTGACCTGCTGGCCCACGCCGACGCCCTGGGCTGCGATCACCTCGCCACCGGCCACTACGCCATTGCACGGGACGGCGCGCTGTTCCGCGGCGCCGACCACGGCAAGGACCAGAGCTACTTCCTGTGGGGCATCGCCCGCGCGGTGGTGGCCCGGATGCTCACGCCGGTCGGCGGCATGACCAAGCCCGAGACCCGTGCGCTCGCCCGCGAGCTCGGCCTCGAGACCGCCGACAAGCCCGAGTCGGTGGAGATCTGCTTCGTGCCCGACGGCGACTACGTCGCGGTGCTCGAGCGCCACCTGCCCACGGGCGCACCCGCGCTCTCGCCCGGCACGCTGGTCACGGCCTCGGGCGACATGGTGGGCGAGCACGCCGGCTTCGCCCGCTATACCGTTGGCCAACGCAAGGGCCTCCCCGGCGGGCGGGGCGAGCCGCTCTACGTCCTCGGCATCCGCCCGGAGCGCCGCGAGGTGGTGGTGGGCACCGAGGCCGAGCTCGCTGGCCACGAGGTGGTGCTCGACGAGGTCAACTGGCTGGCCGATCCTCTCGAGCCCGGCGACCCCTGCGAGGTGCAGGTCCGCTATCGCGCGCGGGCCCTGCCGGCCGAGGTTGTCGAGGCGGGCTCGGCACTGTCGCTCCGCCTGCTCGAACCTGCGCGTGCCATTTCGCCGGGACAGTCCGGGGTGCTCTACCGCGGCGAGCGCGTGCTCGGCGGCGGAGTCATCCGGTGACCCGCCAGAGCCGGGCCACCTCGCTCTCACTCCTTCTCCTCGCCCTCCCCCTCGCCGCGGCGGCCCAGGGCCCGGCCGCAGGCCCTGCCCCGGCGGCGCTCACTCCGGCCGACCTGATCGCGATCCCGGCGCCGAGCGACCCGCGCGCGTCTCCCGACGGACGGCTCGTTGCCTTCACTCTCACCACCACCGACCCCGGGACGCTTGCGGAGCAGCGCAGGGTCTGGCTGCTCGACCTGGGGAACGGCGAATCGTGGCAGGCCACTGCCGGCGAGGGTGAGGACTGGGCGCCGCGCTGGGCCCCGCAGGGCGCCACGCTGGCCTTCCTCTCGACTCGCAGTGGTTCGACCCAGGTGTGGACCCTGCCCACCCGCGGCGGGGAGCCGCGCCGGGTGACCGGCGTCGACATTCCGCTGCGCGATTTCGAGTGGAGCGGCAACGGGCGGCTCATCTTCGCCGTCGCCGATGTGCCGGCGAGGGACTCTGGTGCGCCGGCCTCGGCCAGGCCCCGGCGCGACGGCGGCGGCTGGCGCACCGGAGTGGCCCGGCATCTCTTCGCGATCCCGGTGCCGGATGGCGCCGCGACCGATGTGACTCCCGCCGGTCGCGAGGTGCCCCGCCTCGGCGCACCCTCCCCGGGCTTCACCGTGACGTCCCTCGGCACCGAGGTGGCTTGGGCGGCGCCCGCCGCTGCCGGCGACCTCGACATCGTCACCATGGCGCCGGACGGAAGCGGCGAACAGGCGCTCGCCCGTGGCGGAGGCGACGAGACCCGTCCCGCCTATTCGCCCGACAGCCGGTTCCTCGCCTTCCTCCAGTCGGAGCGCGTCGGCCACCCGTCCGCCCGGCGTGCAGTGGTCCTTTATGAGCGCGCTGCCGGTCGGCGGTTCAGCCTCTCCGCCGACTGGCCCCGGAGCGTCGAGGCGTTTGCCTGGGCCACCGATTCGCGCAGCATCGTGGTCGAGGTCGCCGAGGCCGGGGCGAGGGCGCTCTACCGCCTGGAGGTAGCGAGCGGCCGGCGCACGGCCCTGGTGACGAACGGGACCAACTACGACGCCGCGCCCGCCTCTGGCCGCACCGTGTTCATCCGGTCGACCGCCGGGTCGTCGCCCGAGCTGTGGTCGGTCCGGGACGACGGGTCGGGGCTCGAGCGCCTCACCCGCTTCGGGGCGCCGCTGGAGCGGCGGGCCCTCCCGCGTGCCGAGCCGCTCTGGGTGCGGAGCGGCGCGGACTCGGTGCAGGTGCTCCTGGTGCGCCCGCCCGTGGTGCAGCCTGCCGCGCGCCTTCCGCTCCTCGTGCTGCTGCACGGCGGCCTGGGTCGGACCTGGTCCGACGGCTGGGACCCCCAGTGGAACGCGGCCCTCCTCGCCTCGCGCGGCTGGCTCGTGGCCATGTCCAACCTGCACGGCTCGGCGGGCTACGGAGAGCCGTTCGTGGCGGCCGCGTGGCGCAGGCCGGGCGGGCCCCCCGGTGAAGACCTCGACCGGGTGCTCGCCGCACTCCACGCTCGCGCCGATGTGGACCCGGGACGGACCGCGATTGCGGGCGAGGCCCAGGGTGCGGCACTTGCGCTCTGGTACGCCGGTCAGGGGAAGCAGCTCGCCGCGATCGTGGCGCACGCACCCATCGTCGACGCCGTGAGCCACGCCGGGACCACGGGTGCGGGCGACCTGGCCGAGCTCTACGGCGGAACGCCTGCCGATCCGGCCGCGCGCGCAGCGATGGAGCGCTGGTCACCCCACAACTTCTCGGCCGCCTGGAACACCCCCGTCCTTTTCACCCATGGCACCGAGGATGACGAGGTGGATGTGTCGCAGAGTCTGGAGGGCCTGGCGCTGCTCCAGGCCCGCGGCATCCCGCGCGGGCTCGAGCTCTTCCGGGGTGAGGGACACCGGTTCGAGCGGGCGGAGAGCCGGGTGCGCTGGTGGAACGCGGTGACCCGCTGGCTGGACAGTCGATTCAATGCCGGCGCGCAAGCGCGCGGGGAGGCACCATGAAGGCGCTGCTCTGGCGGTTGCTGGTAAATGCGCTCGCCATCTGGATCGCGGTGCGCCTGGTGGAGGGACTCTCCTTCGACGGCACTTGGCTCCAGATGGCCGGGGTGGCGCTCGTCCTCGCCTTGGTGAACGCCTCCGTGCGGCCCGCGCTCACCATGCTGACCTGTCCCCTGGTCCTGCTCACCCTCGGGTTCTTCACGCTCGTCATCAATGCCCTGATGCTGATGCTCACCGGGTGGCTCAGCGGCAAGCTCGACCTCGGGTTCACCGTGGCCGGCTTCTGGCCCGCGTTCTGGGGCGCGCTCATCATCTCCGTCGTGAGCATCGCGGCCACCCTCTTCTTCGGTGAGAAGCCGGCCCAGGTTGCCACGCGATGAGACTGCCACCGGTCGCCCTGCTCGGGCTCGCCTTCCTCGCCTTCCCCCTCACGCTCCGCGCCCAGGAGCCGGCGCCCGCGGCCGCGGTGGACTCTGTGCGCCTGGGGCTCGCCCGCGAGCTGCTGGAAGTGACCGAGGCAGACGAGGCCTTCTACCGGGGCGTGGAGCTGACATTGCCGGGACAGAGGGCCGCCAACCCGCGCATTCCGGAAATTTTCTGGACCGAGTTCATGCAGCGGATCAGGGACGGGCTTCCGGGCTTCACGGCCCGCGTAGCCCCGATCTATGCGGCGAGGCTGACCGCCGACGACCTCCGGGGGATCATCGCCTTCTACCGGACCCCGGCCGGGCAGCACTTTGCGCGGGAGCAGGTGGACCTCGCCCGCGGGCTGATGGAGGAGGGGCAGAAGTGGGGCGCCGAGGTCGCCGCGGAAGTCGCCGCGAACCTCGCCGAGCGGGGCATCTTCTTCCAGTAGGTCGCCCCGCGAAGTAGCTCGCCCCGCGGACCTCCGGGCACCCCCGGGGCGCACCCGCCGCGAGGGTGGGAACCAATGCCCATCGAGCCGGCGTATAGGTTGGAGGCCCGCTGCCCCTTCCCATCTCTTCCCGCTCCCTTCCCCTTCTTTCCGTTCGAGGTTCCCATGAGCTACGTTGACGGCTTCCTGCTTCCCGTGCCCCGGAAGCACCTCTCCGCTTACCGCCGCATGGCGGCGAAGGCGGGCAAGGTCTGGATGGAGTACGGTGCCCTCCAGTATCTCGAGTGCGCGGGCGATGACATGAACATCAAGGGCGTCGTCTCCTTTCCCCGCCAGTTGCGAGTCAAGCCCGGCGAGATGCCGGTCTTTTCCTGGATCCTCTATCGGTCGAAGGCCCATCGCGACCAGGTGAACAGGAAGGTCATGAAGGACCCCCGCATCGAGAAGATGATGGACATGAAGGATCCGCCCTTCGACATGAAGCGGATGGTCTACGGGGGGTTCCGGTCGATCGTGGAAATGGAGCGGGGGAAGCGCCGCTGAGCCGGTACGACCGCTCCATCGTCGCGGGGCCGTTGCGGCCGGCGGTGTGGAAGCTCGCCTGGCCCGCAATGCTCACCAACGCCGTCGGGGGCCTCCAGGGCATTGTCGACCATGCCCTGGTGGGTCACCTCGTGGGCTTCACCGGCAACGCGGCGATCGGGGTGAGCTGGCAGCTCATCATCATCGTCATCGTCTTCATCACCTCGCTGTTCACCGGGATGAGCGTGCTGGTCGCGCGCTTCGCCGGGGCGGGCGACGTCGAGAAGGTCGACCGGGTCGTCTATCAGGCCTTCCTCACTGCCGTCGGCATCTCCGTCGGGATCATGGCGCCCCTCGGCTGGTTCGCCTCGCCCTGGCTCCTCGAGCTGGTGAATGCCGAGCCCGCGGTGAAGGCCGAAGCCCTCCCCTTCCTGCGGATCATGTTCGCGGCGAGCAGCGGGTTGCTGATCTTCCACATGCTGAGCACCGCCCTGCGCGCCGCCGGCGACGCGCGCACCCCGATGGTCCTCGGCATTGCGCTCACCGTCCTGAACCTGGTGCTCAACATCGTCCTGATCCGCGGGCTCGGTCCGATCCCCGCGTTCGGCACCGCGGGGTCGGCGCTCGGCACCGTGATCGCCGCCGGCCTGCTCGCCCTGTACGCCCTCTGGAAGCTCTGGCGCGGGGGCTGGGTCGTCTCCTTCCCCCGCGGGCTCGGGTATCGGCCCGACTGGGGCATCATCCGTGCGCTCTTCCGCTTCGGGCTCCCCACCGGCATTCAGGGTATCGCGATGAACATCGGCGGCCTGCTGATGCTCGCCTTCATCGGCTCGCTCGAGCGAAGCGCCGAGGCCCAGGCGGCGTTCGCCGTCTCCTACACCCAGCTCTTCTCCCTGATCACCTGGACCTCGATCGGCCTGATGGGCGCGGCCGCCGCTGTCGCCGGCCAGAACCTGGGCGCAAACCTTCCCGATCGCGCGGAGGAGGCGGTGCACGTCGCCGCGCGCTTCGGGCTCGCCGGCGCTGCGGCGATCGGCGTCCTCTTCATGTTCCTGCCCCGCCAGCTGCTGGCCATCTTCGGGATGAACGAGCCCGTCGTCGTGGAGATCGGCGTCCAGCTC
>JBOHSQ010000071.1:0-9608 GCA_050733295.1 Gemmatimonadales bacterium | reverse complement strand
CTTGAGGACCGACGCGGCGACGGCCAGGGTGAGGATCCCCACGATGACGCCGAGGGAGATGGCGATCGGGATGTGCAGCCACGGGGCGATGATCATCTTGATGCCGACGAACACCAGGATGGCGGAGACGCCGGGCTGGAAGTAGACGAACCGGTCCACCGCGCCGGCCAGGACGAAGAACATCGAGCGCAGCCCGAGGATCGCGAAGACGTTCGAGCTGTAGACGATGAACGGGTCGTTGGTGACGGCGAAGACCGCCGGGATGCTGTCGATCGCGAACACCAGGTCGGTCCACTCCACGAAGGCCAGCACCACCAGCAGCGGGGTCACCAGCCAGCGGCGCCGGGTCCGCACCAGGAACGCCTTGCCGTGGTAGCGCTTGGCCACCGGGAGCCAGCGGCGCATCAGGCGGACGAGCGGGTTCCTGGACGGGTCGATGTGGATCTCGCCCTGCAGCATCATCCGGACGCCGGTGACGACCAGGATGGCGCCGAAGACGAAGGGGATCCAGGTGAAGCGCGCCAGCAGCAGGGCGCCGAGGGCGATCATGAACCCGCGCATCACAATCGCACCCAGGATGCCCCACTTGAGCACCCGGGGCTGGAGTGCGGGGGGCACGCCGAAGTACTGGAAGACGAGGATGAAGACGAAGAGGTTGTCGACGCTGAGGGACAGCTCGACCAGGTAGCCGGTGACGTACTCGAGTGCGGGGGTGGCGCCCTCCCGCAGCCAGAGCCAGGCGCCGAACACGAACGCAAGCGCCACCCATCCCGCGCTCGCGCCGATGGCCTCCGTGAACTTGAGGACGTGGGCCCGGCGGTTGAGGACGCCGAGGTCCAGCCACAGCAGGAAGGCCACCAGCGCCGAGAAGGTGAGCCAGACGGTGACGGGGTGCCCGCCCAGGTTCACCTAGCGGCTCCCGGCGAGGGCTTCGAGCCGCGCCACCCGCTCCTCGATGGGCGGGTGGGTGCTGAACAGGCTGGCCATGCCGCCGCGGTGGGCGGACAGGGGATTGACCTGCGCCAGCGGGGCCACGGCCGGGGCCACGTCCATGGGGATGCGGTGCGCCATGGCGTCAAGCCGGCGCAGCGCGTTGGCCAGCGGCTGGGGGCGGCCGAGGATCTGTGCGCCAACCCGGTCGGCCTCGAACTCGCGCTGCCGCGACACCGCCATCTGGATGATCATCGCCGCGATGGGGCCGAGCAGGAGCACGACGATCGCCGCGATCGGATGCCCGCCCTCGCGGTCCCGCCCGCCGCCGAACATCAGCAGGTAGGGCAGGTAGCCGATGGCGCCGGCGATGCCCGCCGCCACCGTGGTGATGAGCATGTCGCGGTTCTTGATGTGGGCCAGCTCGTGCGCGATGACGCCCTCGAGCTCCTCCTGCGGCATGTACTTGAGGATCCCGGTGGTCACCGCGACGACGGCCTTGCTCGGGCTCCGGCCGGTGGCGAAGGCGTTGGGCTGCTCCGCCGGCGTCACCGCGAGCACCGGCATGGGCAGGCCGGCCCGCTGGCGCAGCCGGTCCACCAGGCTGTAGAGCTCGGGCGCCTCTTCCCGCGACACGACCCGCGCCCCGTACATCCGCAGCACGATGCGGTCGGAGAAGAAGTACATGATGAAGTTGAAGGCGCTGCCCAGCACCAGCGCGGTGACGAGGCCCTGCTGCCCGGCGATGAGCTGGCCGGCGAACAGGAACAGCGCCATCAGTCCCGCCAGGAGCGTCAGGGTCTTGAGGTTGTACATCGGATCCCTCCACAAAAGGAAAAAGCGAGCCTTCGCCCGTCCGGAGTGCCGGACGCCAGCGAAGGTCTCGCTCAGAAGCCGCGCTTCCTTGGCCGACCGTGCCCACCGGGGCGGGCAGTCTTGACGATCAGGCCATCCGCCAACCGGCGGCGAGCTACTCCCCTTCCTAGCCGGGAATATAGCGGGGTCAGGGTCGAGCGTCGAGCAAGGACGGGCAAGGACGGGCAAGACGGGCGGGACGGGCGGATGCTCAGAACGGTGGCTCCGCCACGTGCGCGGGGTCGTCGAGCCGGATGGCGGTGAGCGTGGCGCCCGCCGGGGTGTGATGCTGGCCCTCGGGGACCACGAGCAGCGCATTGCCCCTCACCATCGACATCAGGATCCCCGAGCCCTGCGGGCCGGTGAGGGTGACCTCGAGTCCCTCCGCGCCCTCGCGCACCACGGCCCGGAGGAAGTGCTGCAACTTCGGTTTGAGCTCGATCGGCTCGGCCGCCCGCACCGCGATGCCGCGGCGAAAGGGCAGCGCGTGACCGGCCATCTTCCGGATGGCGGGCCGCACGAACAGCTCGAAGGTGACCATGGTGCTCACCGGGTTGCCGGGGAGGCCGATCCACGGCACGCCGTGCATCACCCCGAATCCCACCGGCGCGCCGGGGCGCATCCGCAGGCGCCAGAACCTCATCTCCGCGCCGAGCTGCTCGAGCACCGGCCGCAGGTGGTCGTGCGCGCCGACACTGATCCCCGCGGAGGTCACCAGCAGGTCGCACTCCGCCGCCGGGGCCAGGTGCTCGCGCAGGCTCTCCGGAGTGTCGCGGGCGATGCCGAGGTTCATCGGCTCGGCTCCCGCCAGGCGCACCAGCGCGGTGAGGGAATGGGTGTTGGAGCTGCCGATCATCCGGCCGGTGCGGATGTCGTCGGCGCGGTCCACGTCGGCGATCTCGTCGCCGCCGGCAAGGATGCCGACACGCGGCCGCCGGATCACGACCGGATCGGCGACGCCGAGCGAGGCGAGGACGCCCAGTTCCGCGGGCCCGAGCGCGGTGCCGGCGGTGAGCGGCACGCTGCCGCGCGGGATGTCCTCGCCCATGCGGCGGACGTTCATGCCGGCATCGCGGTCGCTCGTGATGACGACGGCGGCGGCGCCCTGATCGGTGTCCTCCTGCCGCACCACGCCGTCGGCGCCCTCGGGCAGCGCGCCGCCGGTGAAGATCCGGGCGCACTCGCCCGGCCCGATGGCGCGGGCCGGCCGCTTCCCTGCCGGGATCTCCTCCACCACGCGCAGGCGGACAGGGTGGTCGCCGCTCGCGCCGCGCACGTCGGCGGCACGGGTGGCATAGCCGTCCATCGCCGAGTTGGTGAAGGGGGGAACGTCCACCGGGCTCATCGCGTCCTCGGCCAGCACGCCGCCCAGCGCGTCGTCGAGCGGGACGCGCAGTGGCGGCTGTACCCGGACCTCGTCGAGGATGCGCAGCGCCGCCTCGCGGGCGGCGAGGCCATTCACGCGGAGACCACCTTGGCGCCGTCCCAGGCGAGGTTGGCGAGGAACTGGAGCCACATCGTGTCCTGGAAACGGAGCACCGGGCAGCGGGCCGGCGGGCGCGGCCCGTCGGTCAGGAGGGCGAGCCAGTCGTCCGCATCGCCGGCGTCGGGGTCGTAGAGCGGCGTGTCGGCCACCGCCGCGCGGAAGACCTCGATCTTGGGGAGCGACGCGTGCTTGAATCCCTCGACCAGGACGATGTCGGCCTCGCCGAGGTAGCGGCGAGCGAGCTCCACGGGGTCGGTGTCGTCGGACGCCTTCTCCAGCAGCATCCGCACGTCGGGCGCCACCAGCAGGGTGCGCTCGGCGCGGCCCTCGTTGAAGTGACGCCATGAGTCGCTGCCCTCGCGGTCGGGCTGGATCTGGTGCGAGGCGTGCTTAATGGTCATCACCCGGCGGCCGCGACGCACGAACTCGGCGGCCAGCGCCACGGTCAGCGTGGTCTTTCCGGCGTCCTTCCGCCCGATGATGGAGACGATGCGAAGTGCGGCCACAGCGCCCGTGCCTCCGCCAGGTCGTCCGGCGTGTTGATGTTGAAGAAGGGGTCGATCTCCTCGGGTGGCCGCGCGGCCGGCGGCAGGTCGCCCGGCTCGAGGCGCAGCACCCGCACCCCGGAGTGGAAAGCCATGGCTCGGTAGTCACCGGCATCGAGCGCGCGCGTCATCGGTGCGAGGCAGGCCGGGCCGTAGGCGGCACACAGCGGCTCGAGACCCCGGGGGCCCCCGCTCGTCGGGATCACAACATCGGCGCCGGAGAGCCCGTCCGCCAGCGCCCGGACCAATCCCGGCGGCACGAAGGGCATGTCCCAGGCGAGGCAGACGACGGGCGCCGCGCTGGCCACGGCGGTGTAGATACCCCCCAGCGTACCGGTGCCCGGGCGGGCGTCGGGGACAATGTCGAGGCCGGTGTTCCACCCGGCGGCACCGGGATCGTTGGCGACGAGGAGCGGGGGGAGGCCCAGCACCTGGTGGAGCAGTGCGGCGAGACGGTCCACGATCCGCGCGCCGCCCACCTCCGCGAGGCCCTTGGGCTGGCCGCTGAAGCGGCTCGCCTCCCCGCCAGCCAGGATGACGCCGCGGACGCCCCGGCTCATGGTCACGTCAGTATCGTCGGCCGCGCTTTCGCTCCAGGACGATGTCCACACCGAGGTAGACGGTCCAGAGCGACTTGTACCTGGTCTCCTGGGGCGGGACCTGCCCATCGCTGTCGGTCGGACCGGTGACCGACGCGATCCCGATGATGTTGTCCCGCACCTCCGCCCGGAACTGCCAGCCGGTACCGATCGGCATCGTGACGCCGCCGCCGAGCATCAACGCCGGGGTGACCCGGGTGTTGTCGTCGTCGTCGTAGAAGGTAAAGAACGCCCCATCGAGGGCTTCCGCAGTGCCGTCCATCCGGATCGGGCTCTGGCTCAGGATGGCGATGCCGGCCCCGGCGCGGAGGTAGGGCGAGATGGCTCCGCGGCTGCTGGTGCGTGCGATGACGCCCACGCCGAAGGTCACCGTCGAGGCGCTGGGATCCATCTCGGCCAGGTTGTCGCAGAGCTGGCTCCCCGCGGTGTTGGTGGGGGGCGAGAGGAGCGAGCAACTGTCCTCGTATCCGATGCCGAGGAAGGCGAGCTCGGCGAAGTACCCGAAGTTCTCGCCGGGAAAGTAGGTGGCGCCCACGCCAACGCCGATGCCGGAGCTGATCCGCCGGGCGAGGGACACGGTGTCCACCTCGCTCATGCCGCCGGGCCAGAGGGGAAAGCGCACCGGCTGCTCGGCCACGCTCCAGAGGTTGGTGCCGGTGGCCCATGACCCTGAAATGGTAAACACCAGGCGGGCCTGGTCGCCGGTGGCCTGCGCGCGGGCGGGCACGGGTGCCAGGGCCTGCAGGGCCAGCAGGACCAGCGCGGGCACGAGCGGTCGCATCACTCCCCCGAGGGACTCGGCACGACGGCGCCGTGCAGGTGGGGCTCGGCGCTGACCGCGCGCCCGAGCAGGATCATCCCGGAGACGGTGCCGCGGCCCGGAGCCAACACAGCCGAATCCCGCTCACGCGGGCCCGGCACAGGCGCCCTCGAGGGCGTCATCCTCGGCCACGCGCACCTCGGCGAGCCGCACGCCCGGGGGGAGCCGGAGCTCGAGCCGCTCCCAGATCCACCGGGCCAGTGCCTCGCAGGTGGGGAGGAGCCGGCCGTAGGCAAACTCGGGGAGGTCCTGGTTGATATGGCGGCCGTCGAGGCGGGCAGTGACCTCCGCGGCGAGCAGCGCGTCGAGAAGGACCAGGTCCACCAGCGCCCCGGTGTCGCCGAGCGGTCCCTCGAGAGTGACGGCGCAGGAGTAGTGATGGCCGTGGTCCTCGGCCGCCGCGCCGAAGGCCGCGCGATTCTCCGCGGCATCCCACTCCGGCCGCTGAAAGCGGTGGCGGGCGTCGAACCTGACGCGGCGGGTCAGCGCGGCGCGCATGGTCACCAGCTGAAGCTGTAGCCCAGCCCGACGTGGAGCGAGGGGCTGGTGACCCATTCGGTTTCGGGGCCGCCGGGCAGCACCGCGCCCTCGGGGTCGGGGACGCCGTTCTCGACGAACGGATCGGTGAAGGAGTCGGGGTAGCTCAACTTCCAGAAGGTGCTGCGGATTTCGCCCCGGAGGAAGAGGTGGTCGCCGAGGAAGACGCGGGTCCCGGCGGCGGGGGCGAAGTAGAACTTGGTGCCGAACTCGTACCCACTGGGGTCGGGAACGTCCTCCCCCATGGCGAGGCCGAGCCCCGCCTCCAGGTAGGGCGCGAGGCGGCGCCAGGTCTTGCCGCCGGTCACGGTGAACTGGAGCGCGGTCTCGAAGAAGGTCACCGCCTGGGTGGTGGGCACCGGCACCCGCTCATCGGGGGGCTCGTCGGGATCGATGACCACCCGATCGAAGTCACCGCGGGTGATGGAGAACCCGAAGGCGAGCGGTGCGCTGAGGCGGAAGTCGTAGCGCACGCCGAAGGTGGTGCCGTCATGCGGGCCGACGGCGACCTCGCCGCCGTCGCCGCCGTACTGCGCCCCGAGGAACGATATGCCGTGGCCGTAGCGCAGGTCGCGGTAGGGCGACTGCGAGGGCGGGGTGCCGACCTGGGCGAGCGCGGGGGCGGCGAGCACGAGAGCCGCGGCCGCGAGCAACGGGACACGCATCAGCCGGGCTCCCGGAGGTCGCGCCCGGTCATTTCGGGCGGCGGGACGAGGCCAAGGAGGTCGAGCACGGTGGGACCGACATCGCGGAGCGCGCCGCCGGACCGCAGGGGCGGGGCGCCGTCGCCGAGCATCACGAAGGGCACGGGATTGGTGGTGTGGGCGGTATGGGGGCCGCCGGTTTCGGGATCGATCATCACTTCGCAGTTGCCGTGGTCGGCGGTGACGAGGAGCGTGGTGCCGGCGCGCTCGGCGCTGGCCACGATGCGGGCAAGGCAGTCGTCGACGGTCTCGACGGCGCGGATGACCGCCGGCAGGACGCCGGTGTGGCCCACCATGTCGGCGTTGGCGTAGTTGGCCAGGATGAAGTCGTGCTCGCGGGCCTCGATGCCGCGGCAGAGCACGTCGGTGACGCCGACGGCGCTCATCTCGGGCTGCAGGTCGTAGGTCGGCACCCTGGGACTCGGCACCAGGAGCCGCTCCTCGCCGGGATTGGGCGGCTCGCACCCGCCGTTGAAGAAATAGGTGACGTGCGGGTACTTCTCGGTTTCCGCCGTGCGGAGCTGGGTCCGGCCCGCGTCGGCCAGCACCTCGGCCACGATCCGCGCGAGGGTCATCGGCGGAAAGACGGCCGGGAAGGGGAAGGTCTCGTCGTACTGCGTCATCGTCGCGATGGCCAGATCCGGCCGATCGGACACGTCGAACCCGTCGAAGCCCTCGATGGCCAGCGCGCGGAGCATCTGGCGCATCCGGTCGCTGCGGTAGTTGAAGCAGAAGAGGGCGTCGCCGTCCCGGAGCAGCGCGGCGGGCGCGCCGTTGCGCTGCAGGACGATCGGGGTGACGAACTCGTCGGTCTCGCCGCGCTCGTAGGCGTGGCGCACCGCCTCGACCGGGTCCGACTCCGCGTGGCCGAGGCCCCGGACCATCGCATCATACGCGCGGCGGGTGCGCTCCCAGCGCCGGTCGCGGTCCATCACGAAGTAGCGGCCGACGAGGGTGGCAATGCCACCGCGCCCGCCGAGCCGGGCGACGTCATCCTGCAGGCGGCGGACCACCTCGAGGCCCGACGTGGGCGGCGAGTCGCGGCCGTCGAGGAAGCCGTGTACCACGACGCGAAGCAGGTCGTACTCGTCGGCGAGCCCGAGGGCCGCGCGAAGGTGCGTGTCGATGGCGTGGACGCCGCCGGGGCCGAGCAGCCCGGCCAGGTGCAGGGTGCCGCCGCGCCGGCGCAGGTCGGTGAGCAGCGCGGGAAAGGGATCGCGCCGGAGGAACGAGCCGTCGGCGATGCTGTCGGAGATGCGGACGAGGTCCTGGGGGACCACGCGACCCGCGCCGAGATTCAGGTGGCCGACCTCACTGTTGCCCATCTGCCCTTCGGGCAGGCCGACGGCGCGGCCGCTGGCCTGCAGCAGGGTGCGGGGGGCGTGCTCCCAGAGCCGGTGCCAGACGGGCGTGCGGGCGAGCTCGATGGCGTTGCCCTCGCGTTCGGCGCGGTAGCCCCAGCCATCGAGCACGACGAGGGCCACGCGGCGTCGGTCGCGGTTTGACATGCCCGTGGGCGGCTCCTACGATACGAGAAACGGGAGACGGGGAGCAGGAATCTAGCCGGGGGAATGGGGGGTCGGCGAGCTTCCGGGGTGTACGCGGAGTTCGGGGACTCGGTGAACGGGGGGTCGGCGGGCTACGGGCGCGAAGGCAGAGTTCGGGGACTCGGTGAACGGGAGCGAGAGACGTGAGACGCAAGACGTGAGACGCAAGACGTTCCTGCTCCTGCTCCTGCTCGCCGGGATGGCCGCGCCGGCCGAGGGGCAGGACACGAAGCAGATCCGGCGGTCGTCGGCGTTCCGGAAGGATCCGGGCGGCGCCGAGCTGGGGATGCTCGAGCCAGGTGCGCGGGTGGCGACGGGCCGTACGCAAGGCAACTGGATCGCGGTGACGCTGGACGGCTGGGTGTACTCGCCGAGTGTCGCGCGGACCAACCGCGGCGGCTTCGACCTGGTGGTGAGCGCCGACGGTGGCGAGAACCTTCGCGCGGCGCCGAACGGGGCGAAGGTGGCGCGGCTTTCGCGTGGTGCGCTGCTCGACCGGCGCACCACGCAGGGGCGGTGGATCCGGGTGCGACGCGAGGGATGGGCACTGCGGTCGGCGTTTGCGGCACCAGCCGCCCAGCCCACTCCTCGCCCCCCCGCCGCCGCCGCCACCCCGATGGCTGGAAGGCAGGATGGCAGGATGGCTGGCGACGGGCAGAACGGGCAGGGACGCAACGGCGACGGCGAGCGGGTGGTGACGGGGACGAACGCGCTGCTCTCGGGCGAGCCGGGCGGGACCGCGGTGGCGACGCTCGCGGACGGCGCCGAGGGCGAGGTGGTGGCGCGGTCGGGGGAGTGGGTGAAGCTCCGGATCGAGGGATGGGTGTCCGCGTCCGACGTGCGCTCCGCGGAGGGCGGGCCGCGGCGCGGCGTGTCAGCGGCGGAGGTGCGGGCGCAGCCCGAGCGCTGGCTGGGGCAGATGCTCGAATGGCGGCTCCAGCTGGTGGCGGTGCGCAAGGCGGACGCGCTCCGCCCCGAGCTGCCGGAAGGGCGCGAGTACCTGCTGGCTCGCGGCCCGCTGCCGGAGTCGGGCTTCGTGTACGTGGTGATCTCGCCGGCGCAGGCCGAGCGGTTCAAGGCGATGCCACCGCTCTCCGAGCTGACCGTGCGCGGCGTGCTGCGGGCGGCGAGCACCCGATGGCTGCCGAACCCGGTGATCGACCTGGTGGAAGTCGTCGGGGAGCCGTGAGAGCGGGGGGTCGGCGGACATGGGGGAGCGGGGCATGGTCCGGGGCCTCGGTGAGCGGTGAACGGTGAGCGGGAAGGGGACAGCGTGATCAACGACCTGCTGAAGCAGCGGATCCTCCGCAAGCTGGAGACGCTCGACGACGAGCGCGCGTACCAGGTGCTCGACTTCGTGGAGTTCCTGGAGAGCCGCTACGCGCAGCGCGGGACGACCGGCGGGATCCTCGACCGGATCACGGAGACGGTCGAGGACGTGATGCGGGCGGGGCGCCTGCCGGTGAAGGCGGTGAGCGGAACGATGTCGGTGGTGGACACCGCAACCAAGCTGATGAAGGGCGTGGCGGCGGCGGGACAGGCCGCGGTCGAGGAGGCGGTGCGCGCGGTGGGCGAGGGCGGGAAC
>JBOHSQ010000070.1:0-8827 GCA_050733295.1 Gemmatimonadales bacterium | reverse complement strand
GCCTGGACCAGCGCCGTGAGCTCCGCCTCTTTCGGCCGCATGAACGCCGGCGGCATGGAGGCGAGGAGCTTCGATTCGAGCCCCGGATCACCGGCGGCACGGCTTGCCAGCTGCACCGCCATCAGGGTGCGGTAGCCGTTCGGGTCGAGCTCCGGATCGGCACGCGCCGTACGGGTGCCGGGGCGAAGCAGGCCCGCCACCCAAGTGGTGCTGTCGAGCGGGGCCGCGCCCTCGCTCCGGAGCAGCACCATCGCGTTCGTCGCGAAGACTGCGTGCCAGTCGGCGTGCGCCGGCTCGATCAGCGTGGTGAGGACATGCACGTCCGCCACGCCCAGCACGTCGGGGATCTTGCCCAGCTCGGTGAGCTTCCGGGCCGCCTCGAGGCTCCCGGTGGTCTCCTGGTGGACGGTGACGCCCGGGTGGGCGGCCTCGAATGCACGCGCTACGGCGGCAAGCGGCGAGCCCAGCGAGCCGGCGTTGAAGATGGTTACCGTGCGCGCCCCGGATGCGGGATCGTCCGCCGCCCGGCAGGCCGGCAGGACCAGGGTGGTGAGGAGGAGGATGAACGGCGCGAGTCGCGGGGCCATTTCCGCGATATATTACCTCCCGACCCGACCACCGCCCAGCGGAGACACCACCCGATGCGCAGCCTCGCACCGCTCGCGCTTGCCTGCCTGCTCGCCGCTTGCCCCTCCTACGACAGTTACACGCCGCTGGCCGACCAGGACGGCCTCGTGCCCGCCGACCAGTTCGCGCGCTACGGCAGCGAGCAGGCCCAGGCGGTCGCGATCGCCCGTGAGTTCGCCATGGCGCGCGAGGACGAGACACCCGAGGGGCTCGCGCGCCAGGCGGACGCGGCCGTGGCGTTCGCCCGTCGCATGCCCGACGTGGTCACCGTCACCGCTGACACGCTGGGCCACCGGTTGACCGTCACGTTCAAGAGCGGATGGGTCAAGGGCATCGTGCCCGCAGGCGACGGCCGCAATGGCGCCGAAACCCAGAACCTTCCGGGTCTTCCCCACTGACGTGACTGGCGAGATCGTCGAGGTCAAGGTGACCGCACCTGATCGCGCGGTTGCGGAGCGGCTGGCCGAGGCGCTGGTGGCGGAGCGGCTCGCGGCCTGCGTGCAGGTCGGGGGGCCGATCTACAGCGTGTACCGTTGGCGGGGCACGATCGAGCGCGCCGAGGAATGGACCTGCCGGGTCAAGACCACCCGCGAGCGGCTGCCGGCGCTCGAGTCGCGGGTCCGCGCCCTGCACCCCCACGAGCTCCCCGAGATCCTCGCCCTGCCGGCTGGCAGTACGGCCGACTATGCCGCCTGGGTCCGCGACGGGGTGGGCCTGGAGGGCGGTGCATGAAACGCAGCACCCTCGTCGTCCTGCTCGCGATCGGCGCGTTCCTCATCCTGCTCGCGCTCTCCACCCTGCGCGCGCAGCGCGCCGAGTGCTCGGTGTGCGTGGAGTTCGAGGGCCGGCGCAACTGTGCCACCGCCAGTGCCTCGGCCGAGGACGAGGCGGCCGAGTCGGCGCAGCGCACGGCCTGCGGCCCGGTCGCGAGCGGCATGGACGCCACCATCGCCTGCGGTAACCGTCCGCCCGTCTCCCGAGTCTGCCGCACTCGATGAGCGGCCCCGGCACCTCCCGCTTCCCCCATCCGCTCGTTCTTCTCGTCGTCGGCGCTCTCATCGCCGCCGCGCTGACCTGGCTCGTGCCGGCCGGGGAGTTCGCCCGCGTGGCCGACGCCGCGGCGGGCCGCCAGGTCGTCGTGCCCGGGACCTGGCACCCGGTGACCCCCAATCCGGTCGGGCCCTTCGCGGCGATGGTGGCCATTCCGCGCGGCCTCGTCGACGCGGCCGACGTGGTCGTCCTCGTCTTCCTCGTTGGCGGCGCCTTCGCGGTCATTGAGGCCACCGGCGCCATGGGCCCGCTCGTGGGTGCCCTGGCCCGCCGGCTGGCCAGTCGCGAGCTGCTCGTTATCCCCGTCTGTTGCCTCCTGTTCGGCCTGGGTGGCGTGCTGATCCAGATGCAGGAGGAGCTGATCGCGTTCGTGCCGGTCCTCCTGCTGCTGGTGCGGCGGCTCGGGTTCGACCGCACAACCGCGGTGGCGATGAGCCTCGGGAGCGCGGTGGTTGGCGCCGCATTCAGCCCCATCGACCCGTTCCTCGTGGGCATCGCCCAACGCGTGGCGGGAGTGCCCCTGCTCTCCGGGGCGGGGTTCCGGATCGCCTTCCTGGTGCCCGCGCTCGCCCTCTGGACCGCCGGCACGATGCGCTCCGCGATGCGGAACCGCAGGGAGCCGGACCAGACGGCCGGGTCCGTCGAAGCCGCCGGCGGCGCCGGCTGGCAGCAGGGCACGGTTCTCCTCCTGGTGCTCGCCGCCTTCGCCTTTTTCGTGACCGGCGTGCTCAGCTGGGGCTGGGGCTTCCATGAGATGTCGGCGACCTTCCTCCTGATGGGCGTCGCCGCCGGCGTGGTGTCGGGGCTCGGGCTGGGCGGGACGGCGCGCGCCCTCACCGACGGCTTCCGCTCGATGGCCTACGCCGCGGTGCTGATCGGTTTCGCGCGCTCGATCTTCGTGGTCCTGGGCGACGGGCGCATCGTGGACACCATCGTCCAGGGGCTCTTCGCACCGCTCGCCGGCCTCCCCGTGGCCCTCTCGGCTCTCGGCATGTTGCTGATGCACGGGCTCCTCCACCTGCCGGTCCCGAGCACGAGCGGCCAGGCCGTCCTCACGATGCCCATCCTGGCGCCGCTCGCCGACTTGCTCGGCATGTCGCGCCAGGTCGCGATCCTCGCGTACCAGTATGGGGCTGGTCTCGCCGACCTGGTGAATCCCACCAATGGGGCCCTGCTCGCCATGGTCGCCGCCGCCGACGTGCCCTTCGAGCGCTGGCTCAAGTTCGCGCTCCCCCTGGCGGGTCTTACCGCCCTGCTCGGCGCCGCGGCGGTGCTGGCGGCCCTCGCCCTGGGCGTCTCCTGATGCGGGGCCCCTGCGCCGCCCCCGGGACACGTCTGCCCCGCCGTTGCGGCAGGGTTTGGCGTTCCGCGGGGGGTTCCGGGAACGAACGGGCAGGGGTAAGCGTTTGGAATACCTAGGGGAGCGCGGTGTCGGCCCGGCGGCAAGGTGGGCTGGCATCGTTGTTGCTTATGAACACAGGTGAGCACCGCCCGGCACCCAGGCCGGGCCCAGGAGACCAGATGGAAGACCCGGTCATCCGCGAAGCCGGACAGGATGAGGAGTTCGCTTCCTGGTTCGACGACCTGCTTCGAGTCGAAGGGCTCGAGACGGGCGAGCCTGTCGCGGTCGACGACCACTGGCTCGTGCTCACCGACGAAATCGGCGACTGGATTGGCGGCCTGCGTTACAATCTGCGCGGGGGCGTCGCCCATATGCTCGCCATCATGGTCCATCCCGCCCGCCGTCACCAGGGCTACGCCCACCGCCTGCTGCAGGCCTTCGAGCGCCATGCCGTCGACGAGGGGGCCCACGTGATGGAATTCTGGGCCTCCGACCCGACCTCCGAGGGGCTCCTCGCCGCCGTGGGGTGGGCGATCGTGGTCGAGCGCGAGAACTACATCGGCGGCCGCACCTGGCACCTCCTCGAAAAGCGCCTCGGAACCTCCTGAGAACCGCCTGTCCTCCCGCTTTCCCGGGGATGAGTTAGGTTAGGCGATGCATGCTTGGCCTTCCGGTCAGGCGTGTTTCTCCCAGGCAGGAGTCCCGATGGGCCTGACCGACGCAGACCGCGAACTGTTCACCCGAGTCGACGTGCTGCGTGACCTCGAGCCCGCCGTCAGCGAGATGATGGCCCGGCACGAGGAGAAGCGCGAACTCTGGTACCCCGAGGACCTGGTGGGCGCGCTGCCGGGCGAGGACCCTGACGCCCACCTGGCCACCCTGCGGGACCGTTCCCGGGGCATTCCCGACTACGCCCGCGCCGCGCTGGCCCTGAACCTCCTCACCGAAGAGGGGCTCCCCCACTTCCACCGCCTCCTGGCCACCTACCTGGGCCACGACAGCTCATGGCGCGAGTGGAACAACCTGTGGACCGCCGAGGAGGACCGGCACGGTGCGGTGCTCGCGGCGTATACCCGGGATACCCGGCTCTTCGACCAGCGCGTGCTGGAGGGGCTCCAGTTCGAGTACCTCCGGCGGGGCTTCGACCCCGATTTCGACCGCGATCCCTATCGCGTGTTCGTCTACACCACCCTCCAGGAGCGCGCCACGCAGCAGTCGCATTCCCAGACCGGCAAGGTGGTCGAGGAATACGAGCCGCTGCTGGGCGGGGTGCTGAGGAAGGTCGCGTCCGAGGAAGCCCGGCACTTCAACTTCTATCGGACCGTCTTCGACGAGATCCTGAAGCGCGACCCGGACGGCGCACTGCACGCCGCCGCGGGGATCATGCCGGCCATCGACATGCCGGCAGTTTCGCTGCCGGGATTCCGCGAGTTCGCCGACGTCATCCGGCGGGCCGGCATCTACGGGCCTCGCGATTACCTCCGGATCGTGCAGGAGCAGATCCGGTCCTGGCAGATCGAGACGCTCACCGGCCTGAACGAGATGGGCCGCCGGGCCCAGGAGCGCATCCTCGCGATTCCCGAACGGCTGCGCCGCATTGCCGACATCATGGAAACCCGGAGCCGTGCCCGAACCTTCCAGTTCGCGGTCGTGTTCAACCGTGAATTCGCGATGGACTAGGGCGGCAGTCGCCGCCCTGGCGCTGGTCTCCGCGTGCGGCGGCGGTTCCTCCGCCGGCCGGCGGGACGCCGCGACGGCTTCAGCCGCCGGCTTCGAGTCCACCGCCGACAGCGACGCCCAGCAGCTTGGGGAGGAAGCGCTCCGGGTCATGGACGACGTGATGGCCTACGGGACGTCGCGCCGGCGCCTCCCCGGATCGCTGCGTGAGGCGGGCATCGATAGCCTCACCGCTACCACCGCGCGCTGGTACGCGATGGAGGACGGGCGCGCGGTGGTTTGGGTGGCGCTCCGGAACCCCGCGGGTCACTCGCTGGTGGCCTGCTCGGTCGACCGCCAGTCCCTCGAGGACCGCGGGCTGGCCCAGGGCGGATACCGCGCCCGCTGCCGCGACGCGAGTGGAACGGTGGCAGACCGGCTCATCGGCGCCCTGGAGTAATGACCGAGCCGATTCTCGGCATCCTTCGCTTCATGGTGGCCATCGCGGTCGCCGCTGCTGCCGTCGTCGCCCTCACCCACTGGGCCGTTCGCGCCGGGCACCTGCAGCCGTTCGGGGGGGTTGCGCGCGGCGTGCGGTCCGCCAGCGACCCACTGCTCCGGCCCTTCGAGCAGCGCCTGGTCCGGGCGGGCGGCAACCCGCAGCAAGCCCCCTTCTGGCTGTTCATCGCGGTCCTGCTCGGCGGGCTCATCCTCATCGCCACGACGAGCTGGGCCCTCCACACCCTCGGCCGGTTGTGGCGCGCCGCGAGCCTCGGCCTCGGCTCGCTGGTGTACGCAGTGGTGGACCTGGCGATCGACGTGCTCATCGTCGCGCTGGTCATCCGGGCCGTGGGCTCCTGGTTCGGGATCGGGTCCGAGAAGGGATGGATGCGCGGCGTGCTCCGCCTCACTGATTGGCTGGTCCAGCCCATTCGTCGCCGGCTCCCGGCGACCGGCCCCTTCGACTGGAGCGTGGTGGTGGCATGGCTGGTGCTGGTGCTGGCCCGCGCCGTCCTGCACGGCGGAAAGCTCTGATCGAGCCGACAGCCCATGGCGTGCGCATCGCCGTGGTGGCCCAACCCAGGGCGTCGCGCTCGGAAGTGGTGGGCCCTCACGGCGGCGCCCTCAGGATCCGGATCGCAGCCCCGCCGGTCGGAGGTGCCGCCAACGAGGCCCTCATCGCGTTTCTCGCCAGTCGTCTCGGCGTGCCCCGTTCGGCCGTGACGCTCAGGCGGGGTGCCACCGGGCGGCGCAAGCTGGTGGAGGTGGAGGGGATTGGCCCGGCGGAGGCCGCGAAGGCGCTCGGGCTCTGAAAGTTCGGGGCGTCCGGGCCCTTCCGTTTCGAGGCTCGACCCCCTAGGCTTGAACCGACAACCGCTTCCGTGGTCATTTGCGCTGCTTGCGGCCACGCTAAACAACCGCTAAATCGCCCCGCCCGGAGCGTGCACCGCTCGGGGCCTCGTGTTTCCAATGACCCCTTCCCCTCCCGACAACCGCGCCGCCCGACACGCCCGTCTGGAGACTCTCCTCGGCGAGCGGATCGTGATCCTCGACGGTGCGATGGGGACGATGCTGCAGCGGCGCCGGCTCTCCGAGGAGGACGTGCGCGGCGATCGCTTCCGCGACCTGCCGGGTGACCTCAAGGGCAACCTCGACCTGCTGGTGCTCTCCCGCCCGGATGTGGTCCGCGAGGTGCATGCCGCCTACCTCGCCGCAGGGGCGGACGTGGTCGAGACCAACAGCTTCAACTCCACCCGCATCAGCCAGGCCGAGTTCGGCACCGCGGACCTGGTTCCCGAGCTCAACCGGGCCGCCGCACGCGTGGCACGCGAGGCCGCCGAGGCCGCCGCAGTCGCCGACGGCCGCCCGCGGTTCGTCGCCGGGGTGCTCGGGCCCACCAGCCGCACCGCGTCCATCAGCCCGGACGTCGCCGACCCCGCGGTGCGGAACGTCACGTTCGTGGAGCTGGCAACCGCCTACCGCGAGGCCGCCGAAGGTCTGCTCGAAGGTGGCGCCGACCTGCTGCTGGTCGAGACCATCTTCGACACCCTCAACGCCAAGGCCGCGATCTTCGGCATCGACGAGCTGTTCGAGGCCATGGGCGAGCGCGTCCCGGTGTGGGTCTCCGGGACGATCGTGGACGCGAGCGGCCGGACCCTCTCGGGTCAGACGCCCGAGGCCTTTGCCATCTCGGTCGCCCACGCGCGGCCCCTGCTCCTCGGGCTCAACTGTGCGCTCGGCGCCCGCGCCCTTCGCCCCCATCTCGAGGAGCTCGCCCGCGCCACCCCGGCGTTCGTCTCCGTCCATCCCAATGCCGGGCTTCCCAACGCGCTCGGCGGCTACGACGAGACCCCTGAATTGATGGCCGCCGAGCTGCGCGGCTTCGCGGAGCGCGGACTGGTGAACCTCGTGGGAGGCTGCTGCGGCACCACGCCCGAGCACATCGCCGCGATCGCGGACGCAGTGCACGGGCTGCCGCCACGCCTTCCGGCCAAGCTCGCGCCGCGGCTCCGGCTCTCCGGGCTCGAGCCTCTGGTGGTGGGACCCGACACCGGCCTGGTGAACATCGGCGAACGCACCAACGTGACCGGATCGCGCCGCTTCGCCCGCCTGGTCGCCGCCCGCGACTGGGACGCGGCACTGGGCGTCGCGCGGCAGCAGGTGGAGAGCGGCGCCCAGTGCCTGGACGTCAACTTCGACGAGGCCATGCTCGACGGCCCCGGCTCGATGGGCCGTTTCCTCCGGCTGGCCGCGGGCGAGCCCGACGTGACCCGGGTGCCGCTGGTGGTGGATTCCTCCAAGTGGGAGGTCATCGAGGCGGGACTCCGCTGCGTGCAGGGCAAGGGCATCGTGAACTCGCTCTCGCTCAAGGAAGGTGAGGAGGCGTTCGAGCGACAGGCCCGCCTGGTGCGGCGCTACGGCGCGGCGATGATCGTGATGGCGTTCGACGAACGGGGGCAGGCGGACACCGTCGAGCGGAAGGTCGCGATCCTCGAGCGTGCCGCGCGCATCCTCGTGGATCGCGTAGGCGTGGCGTCGGACGACGTCATCCTCGACCCCAACGTCTTCGCCGTGGGCACCGGCATCGCCGAGCACGCCCGGTATGGCATCGCGTTCCTCGAGGCGGTCAGCGAGCTCAAGCGCCGGGTGCCCTACGCCCGGACCAGCGGCGGCATCAGCAACCTCTCCTTCGCGTTCCGCGGCAACGACGCGGTGCGTGAGGCGATGCACGCAGTCTTCCTCTACCATGCCCTTCGCGCCGGGCTCGACCTCGCGATCGTGAACGCCGGCGCCCTTCCCATCTACGAGGACATCGACCCCGACCTGCGGGAGCGATGCGAGGACCTGATCCTCGACCGCCACCCCGACGCCACCGAGCGGCTGCTCGAGCTCGCCCGGGGCCTGGCTCCCGGCGCACGGGCCCAGGTGGAGGACGCCGCTTGGCGGTCGCTGCCGGTGGAGGAGCGGCTCGCCCACGCCCTGGTCGAAGGTGTGGCGGACCACGTGGAGGCCGACGTCGAGGAGGCCCGGCAGGCGGCGCGAAGGCCGCTCGACGTCATCGAGGGGCCGCTGATGGCGGGGATGAACCGGGTCGGCGATCTCTTCGCATCGGGAAAGATGTTTCTGCCCCAGGTGGTGAAGAGCGCGCGCGTGATGAAGCGGGCCGTGGCCCACCTGGTGCCGTACCTGGAAGCGGAGAAGTCGGCTGGGGAGGCGCGAACGCGCGGCCACGTGCTCCTCGCCACCGTGAAGGGTGACGTGCACGACATCGGCAAGAACATCGTGGGCGTCGTGCTCCAGTGCAACAACTTCGCGGTTACCGACCTGGGCGTGATGGTCCCGGCCGCGCGCATCCTCGACCAGGCGAAGCAGGTCGGGGCGGATATCATCGGCCTTTCCGGCCTCATTACCCCCTCGCTCGATGAGATGGCCTACGTGGCCGAGCAGCTGCAGCAGGAGGGCTTCGACCGGCCGCTGCTGATCGGTGGGGCCACCACGTCGCGCCTGCACACCGCGCTTCGCATCGCTCCCCGTTACGAGTCCCCCGTGGTGCACGTGGCCGACGCATCGCGCGCGGTAGGCGTGGTGAGCCGACTTCTCCAGCCCGGCGAGCGGGATCGGTACGCGGCCGAGGTGCGGGAGGACCAGGCC
>JBOHSQ010000069.1:0-3661 GCA_050733295.1 Gemmatimonadales bacterium | reverse complement strand
GATCTGGTTGATGAAGATGACCATCGTGTTGGACTTGGAGATCGTGCCGGTGAGCTTGCGCAGCGCCTGGCTCATGAGGCGCGCCTGCAGCCCCGGCAGCGAATCGCCCATCTCGCCTTCGATCTCGGCCTTCGGCGTCAGCGCCGCGACCGAGTCGATGACGACGATGTCGACCGCGCCGCTCCGCACGAGGATCTCGACGATCTCGAGCGCCTGTTCGCCGGTGTCAGGCTGGGAGACGAGGAGGTTCTCGACGTCCACCCCGAGCTTCCGCGCGTACTCGATGTCGAGGGCGTGCTCCGCGTCGACGTAGGCGGCGACGCCCCCGGCCTTCTGCACGTTGGCGGCGAGGTGGAGGGTGAGGGTGGTCTTGCCCGAAGACTCGGGGCCGTAGATCTCGGTGATGCGGCCGCGGGGGATGCCGCCGACGCCGGTGGCGGCGTCGAGGTTGATGGCCCCGGTTGGGACCGCGTTGACCCGGACCCGAGGCGATTCGGAGCCCATGCGCATGATCGCGCCCTTGCCCAGGGTCTTCTCGATCTGGGCGATGGCGAGGTTCAGGGCCTTCCGGCGCTCGGGATCGAGGGTGGTATCTGCGGGAGAAGCGGGCATTTCGATGGCCTCGGCAGGCAAGTGACCGGTTTTGGGACAACAAGGTACTGAACCGAATGTAGTACCGAACAACTCCCGAAGCAATAGTCGCAAGTGACCGATTTTAGGTCACTCGCCAGGCATCCTCCAACAGCTCGACTGCCTGCCTGCCCTGCCCGTCCCAGCGAACCGCGGCGACGTCGAACCGGTAGGTGTCCCCGGCGCGGCCGTGGCGCTGGAGCCAGATTTCGGCGAGGTGATGGAGGATGAGCCGCTTCCGCCACCCCACCGCCTCGACCGCGGCGCCGAAGCCGTTCCCCGCCCGAGTCTTCACCTCGACGAAGGCGACCATCCCGCCCCGCCGGACGACCAGGTCGAGGTCGTGTCGCCCGACCCGGAAGCGGTGCGCCTCGAGGGTCCAGCCACGCGCTCGGAGCCAGGTAAGGGCGGCCTGCTCGCCAAGGAGGCCCCGGATGTGGCGCGGGTCGCGCCATTCGGAGACGGGGATCGGGGCACGGGGGCTGGGCACGTCGGCATGATCACGCCAGTTCGGGAGGCCAGCCTACTCGTTGTGACGCAATCAGGTAGGAATCACCGCGGAGGGGGCGAAGGCGACACGGAGGAGCGCACTCCGCGGTTCTCCGCGCCGCCGCGGTGAACTACGACGCGTACTCGTCGAGCTGGCCGATACCGATGAGGACTTCGCGGGGCTTGGAGCCGTCGGGGGGCCCGAGAATGCCGGCGGCATGGAGCTGGTCGATGATGCGCGCGGCGCGGCCGTAGCCGATCCTGAGCCGGCGCTGGAGGAGCGAGGTCGAACCGCCCTGCTGCTGGATGCAGACTTCGGCGGCCTCGCGGAAGAGCGGGTCGCGCTCCTCGTCGGACCCGGTACCGCCCTCCCCCCCGTCGGACTCCTCGAGCCGGATCTGCTCCAGGATGTCGGGCTCGTGCGCGGCATCCGCCCCCGCCGCCACCGCCTCGCGCCGCTTGTGGTACCACTCCATCAGCCGCTCGGTCTCCTCGGTCGCGATGAACGCCCCCTGCAGCCGCATCGGCTCGCTCTTGCCGGGCGGGAGGAAGAGCATGTCGCCGTTGCCGAGCAGGGCCTCGGCCCCGTTCTGGTCGAGGATGGTCCGGCTGTCGACCTTGCTGGCCACGCGGAAGGCGATCCGGCTGGAGAAGTTCGCCTTGATGAGCCCGGTGATGACGTTCACGCTGGGCCGCTGGGTGGCGAGGATCAGGTGGATGCCGATGGCCCGGGCCTTCTGCGCCAGCATGGCGAGCGGCGTCTCCACCTCGCCGGGGACGGTCATCATCAGGTCGGCGAGCTCGTCCACCACCACCACCACATAGGGCAGCGGGCCCTCCTCGTACCGCACCGGCGCCTCGCGCTCGGGCGCGCCCGGGTCGTCCTCCGCTGCGATGGTCGCCAGCGTCGGGCGGGGCCGTGCGGGCAGCCGCACCTCCGCTCCGCTCGTCACCTTGCGGTTGAAGTCCGCCAGGTTCCTGGCCCCGTTCGCATGCAGCAGCTCGTAGCGGCGGGTCATCTCGAACACCGCCCACTTGAGCGTCTGGGCCGCCTCGTGGTTGTTGGTGACCACCTTGTGGCGCAGGTGCGGGAGCCCGGCGTAGGCGGACAGCTCGACCATCTTGGGGTCGATCATGAGGAACCGGAGTTCCCGCGGCGAGTAGCGGTACACCAGGCTGGTGATGATGGTGTTGATCGCGACCGACTTGCCCGACCCCGTGGCCCCGGCGATGAGCAGGTGCGGCATCTTGGCCAGGTCCGCCACCACGGGCTTGCCCTCGAGGTCCCGGCCCAGGGCGATCGGCAGGGCGGCACGTGCGCGCTCCCACTCGACGGCCGCGATGATCTCGCGGAGCGTCACCACGCGCGCGGTGGGGTTGGGCACCTCGACGCCCACCGCGCCCTTCCCGGGGATCGGCGCCACGATGCGGATGGACTGCGCGTGCATGGCGAGGGCGAGGTCGTCCGCCAGGGCGGCGATGCGCCCCACCTTCACGCCCGGCGCAGGCACGATCTCGAACTGGGTGACGACAGGACCCGTGGTCCGGCCGGAGACCTTCCCCTCGACCCGGAAAGTGCGGAGGGTCTCGATCAGTGTCTGGCCCAGCCGGTCGAGCTGTGCCTCGCCGGCGTCGATGTCCTGGCCGGACGGCGGGGCCAGCAGATCGATCGGGGGCAGCGCGTCGTCGTCCGGCGGTCCCACCGCAATCGGCTCATCCCGTTCCGCGCGGTCCTTCCTCGGGCGCTTGAGCTTCTTCGCGAGCGCCGCGGCGCCAGCCGCGAAGCGCGGGGCGACCGGCTCCTCATCCTCCTCCTCGCCCTCCGGCGGCTGGGCCGGAACCCGCGCCCGGCGCGCCGAGGCGGCCACTTCCTCGGCGGCAGCCTCGTCGGTGTCCGCGGCGGCGCCACCCTCGAGCCGCTGCAGCGGGTGCCAGGCGATGGTCACGAGGGTGAGGGCCGACAGGGCGAGGAACCCCACCAGCACGCCGCCGGCGAGGCCGATGCTGTCGTTCGCGACCCGAGCGAGGAAGCCGGGAAGGAGGCCCGACAGGCGGGCAGCCCAGGGCCATCCAGCGGGGGTGGCGGCGAGGAAATCGCGCGCCTCGACGCGGGTAATGACGCCGGCGAGGAACGGCAGCACGAGCGCGAGTCCGCCGACGAGCGCGGCGATGCGCTTCATGTCGAAGCGGGGCAGGCGGTCGAAGCCGGCGAACGCGAGGCCCAGCCCGAGCAGCGGCACGCAGGTGGCGCCGGCGCCGAGGGTGCGCCAGAGGAACGAGCCGAGGGTCTTGCCCAGCGGCCCGGTGATCGGGATCGGCAGGAGGGCGAGGGCGGTGAACGCGCCCAGGACGAACGCGGTGACGGCCGCGAGCCGCCGGCTCTCGCGGTCGGTCACGCGGCACGCTCCCCGGCGGTAATCGCCAGCACGCGGCGGTCACGGTACTGCAGCAGGACGGGCCAGCGGTCCTGCTCGGCCGCGGCGGCGACGTCGGCCCCGAAGCCCTTGGCGGCGAGCTCGCGGCCCCCGGCACTGAGCTGCAG
>JBOHSQ010000068.1:0-3509 GCA_050733295.1 Gemmatimonadales bacterium | reverse complement strand
ACCTGCGGCTGGGCTACATCCCGGTCGAGTACGACCTCGCCGCCGCCACCGAGGCGCGGGAGCGCGACGCCGCGAGCTACGAGGCCCGGGTGCTCGACTCGATGCAGGCGCACGTGCGCGGGATGCTCGAGCTGCAGGCGCGCGGCGCCATCACCTTCGACTACGGCAACAATCTCCGCGGCCAGGTGGCCGACCGCCGCGGGATGTCGGATGCGTTCCGGATCCCGGGATTCGTGCCCGCGTTCATCCGGCCGCTCTTCTGCCGCGGCGCGGGGCCCTTCCGCTGGGTCGCGCTGTCGGGCGACCCCCGCGACATTGCCGTCACCGACGACGCGGTGCTCGAGACCTTCCCGCACAACGAAGCGCTGGCCCGCTGGATCCGCCGGGCGCGGGAGAAGGTCCACTTCCAGGGCCTGCCCGCGCGCATCTGCTGGCTCGAGTACGGCGAGCGCGCCGAGATGGGGCTCCGGTTCAACCACCTGGTGAAGACCGGGAAGGTGCAGGCGCCGATCGTCATCGGCCGCGACCACCTGGACACCGGGTCGGTGGCGTCACCCAACCGCGAGACCGAGGCGATGCTGGACGGGTCGGACGCGATCGCCGACTGGCCCCTCCTCAACGCGATGCTCAACATCGCGTGTGGCGCGAGCTGGGTGTCGCTCCACCACGGCGGCGGGGTGGGCATCGGCTACTCGATCCACGCCGGGATGGTGGCGGTGGCTGACGGAACCGAGTCGGGCGACCGCCGGCTCGAGCGCGTCCTCACCGCCGACCCTGGCACCGGCGTCATGCGACACGCCGACGCGGGTTACCAGGCCGCGATCGAGATCGCGCGCCAGCGGGGGATCGACCTGCCGATGGCCGACGGCGGGGTGGAGTGAGTGGCCGAGGGTGAGCGCGCGGTCCTCAGGAACCTAGGCCTCCTCGCCACCTGCCGTCCCGCAGGACCGCAGGGTGAGATCCACACCATCCCTGCCGCGGCGGTCGCCTGGGAGGGCGACACGATCGCCTGGGTCGGCCCGGAGCGCGACCTCCCCGCCGCCTGGCGCGGCGCCGGTGCGATCGACGCCGGCGGGGGCCTGGTGGTGCCGGGCCTGGTGGACTGCCACACCCACCTCGCGTTCGGTGGGTGGCGCGGCGACGAGTTCGAGCAGCGGATCCTCGGCGCCTCCTATCTCGACATTGCGCGCCGGGGCGGCGGCATCGCCTCGACGGTTGCCAGGACCCGCGCCGCGTCCGACGATGAGCTGCTCGCGCGGTGCCGCGCGCACCTCTCGGGGATGCGCGCGCTCGGCGTCACGACCGTCGAGTGCAAGAGCGGGTACGGGCTCGACCTCGCCACCGAGCTGCGGCTGCTCCGGCTCTATGCCAGACTCGCCCGCGAGGGGCCCACCCGGATCGTGCCGACGCTCCTCGGCGCGCACGTGGTGGGCCCGGAGTTCCGCGAGCGCCGGGAGGCCTACGTTGCGGTGGTCATCGAGGAGATGATTCCACAGGCGGCGTCGGAGAAGCTGGCACGGTTCTGCGACGTATTCGTCGAGGAGACCGCCTTCAGCGTGGACGAGGCGCGGCGTATCCTTCGCGCAGGGCAGGCGGCCGGCCTCCGGGCCAAGCTCCACGCCGACCAGTTGAGCGACGGCGGGGGCGCGGCCCTCGCGGCGGAGCTGGGCGCGGCGTCGGCGGACCACCTCGAGCACATTTCGGGCGAGGGGATCGCGGCGATGGCCGCCGCGGGCGTCACGGCGGTGAGCCTGCCCTTCGCCTCGCTCTACCTGGCCCAGCCCGCCATGCCCGCGCGCCGGCTGATGGAGGCGGGGGTGCCGGTGGGAGTCGCGACCGATTTCAATCCGGGGTCGGCGCCGAGCTGGCACCTGCCGTTCGCGATGACCCTGGCCTGCATTCTCCAGCGGATGACGCCGGCCGAGGCCCTCAAGGGCGCCACCATCGTGGCGGCCCGTGCCATCGGCCTCGAGCACGAGGTCGGCTCGGTCGAGGCGGGGAAGCGGGCGGACCTGGCCGTGATCGACGAACCGGACGTGAACCACTGGCTCTACCATCTTCGGCCCAACGCCTGCCGCCGCACGATCCTGGGCGGCCGGTCGGTCTGGGAGGCGCCCGATGCCTGAGTTCGCCGCACCAGACGTCACCATCCCCCAGACCGGCGCGGAGGACCCGCGAGTCGGCGGCCTGCTCGCGCGCCGGGTGGCGAGCGGGACGCCCCCGCGCGTGGTGCTGCTGGGATTTCCGTCCGACGAAGGGGTGCGGCGCAATGGCGGGCGGGTGGGAGCCGCGGGCGCGCCCGACAGGATCCGGCGCGTGCTCTACCGGCTCACGCCCGACGCCGAGGCGCCGGAGCCGTTCACCCGGCTGATCCAGGAGACCACCGACCTCGGCAACTTCGTGGTGAGCGACGACGTGGAGCGGGACCAGGTGGAGCTCGCCGAGGTGCTCGAGCCGTATGTCGCGCAGGGCGTGTTCATCATCCTGCTGGGCGGTGGGCATGAGACCAGTTTCGGGCACTTCCTGGCCTACGTGCGCGCCGAGCGCGATGTGCGGATCGTGAACCTCGATGCCCATCCGGACGTGCGGCCGCTGGGCGCGAACGGCGCGCATTCGGGATCGCCGTTCCGCCAGGCGATGCTGGATCCCTCGGGGCGGTGCCGGAACTACACCGTGGCCGGCTTGAGGCCGCAGAGCGTCGCGGCGCCGCACCTGGCATTCATCCGCGAGCACGGCGGCCAGGTGGCCTGGGGGCGGGAGCTCGACCCGTCGACAGTGGGCCGGCTCTACGAGGGGGCGGGGCCCATCCTCGCTTCGTTCGACATGGACGCGGTGAACGCAGGCGAGGCGCCTGGCGTGAGCGCGCCCACGGCGGACGGCCTGTCCTCGGCCACCTGGCTCGCAGCTGCCTATGCCGCGGGGCGCTCCCCGGGGGTCACGTCGCTCGACCTGGTGGAGGTGAACCCGAACGTGGACCACGACTGCCGCACCGAGCGCCTCGCGGCGGTGACGATCTGGTATGTGTTGAAGGGGCTGGCGGAAAGGCAGTAAACGGGGCCAACCCACCGTCTTACAGCGGCACCATCCCCCGCCTCACTCCCAGCGTCACCGCCTCGGTTCGCGAGTGCACGCCGAGCTTGGCCAGCACCGATGCCACGTGGTACTTGGCCGTGTGTCGGGAGATCATCAGCTCCTCGGCGATCTCCTTGTTGCCCAGCCCCAGGGCCACCAGGTGGAGGACCGCGAGCTCGCGCGGGGTGAGCGCGGTGCCCTCATCGACCGCCGCCGCCCCGTTGGCGAGCACTGCGGGAGCCCGCTCCTCGAGCACGAGGTCGGCGTGCTCCGCATCGGCCACGATCACCACATCGGGGTCGGACCGTAGCGCCTCCGCCAGCCGGCGCCGCAGCGCCGGGTCGTCCAGGCCCAGGTGGATTCGGACCATCAAGCCGTACTCCGCGGGATGGCCAGCGCGCAGCGACGCCAGGTGCCGCCGCGCACCAGGTCGAGTG
>JBOHSQ010000067.1:0-7252 GCA_050733295.1 Gemmatimonadales bacterium | reverse complement strand
GTCCGCTTCAGTGTCCCATCGCCTCGTGGTGCGGCGCGCCCCGCCGCACCGTCGCGCGGGGCAGCGCGTCGCCGAATCCCACCGCCGGGCCACCCTGGTTCTCGCTCCCCATCTTCGCCGCCATGGCGAACCACTCGTCCGCCGGGACCGTGTCGCTGTCCGCGTCGCGATAGTGCGCGGCGATGCGGAGCAGCTCGGCACGCTTCCGCCGCGGCAGCATCGAGTCCGTCGCCAGGACGTCGGAGACCACGTCGTGCAGCGCGTGGAGGTTGTCGAATACCGCCGCCGCCTCGGGATAGCGCCGGGCGAAGAGGGGAGCGGCCGAGGCGGACATCGGCATCAGGTGCGGCAGTCCCTCGAGGTCGGCGGCGACCATCTGCCAGAACCTCCCCACCGCCAGGGCCACGCGCCGCTGCCGGGCCGCCGGTGACGGTTCCGCCAGCAGCGCATCGTAGAGTCCCACCTGCAGCCAGTGGTAGGCCCAGATCAGCCCGTTGAACCGGGGATAGCGCTCCCGGAACGCCAGCGAGTACGGGTGCCCTTCCATCAGCTCCAGCGACTTGGGCTTCCGGCTCAGGGCCAGGTCGGGCCGCGAGGCGTAATGACGCACCAACTCGGCCACCCGCGCATCCTTCCGCTCGAGAGGCACGTCGTCGTCGGCCCACACGTCGTACACCTGCCGGTGCAGCAGGTGGGCCCAGTCGAACATCAGCTTGAGCTCGGGCACCAGCCGGGCGTACTCCACCTCGATGGCAGTTTCCTCGAGCGGCAGCTCGGGAGGGCGCCGCAAGACCTCGTCCACGAGGTGTGAGTAGGTGCGCTGCTCCAGCAGCGACGGGTCGGCGCCCGGCGTGGTCAGCAGCGTCTCGTAGAGGATGGCGTGGCCGTAGTCGAACGCGTTGAAGAGGCGGTCGGCGCCGGGATAGGCGGCGCGGAATGCCCAGTTGTGACCCGCCTGCAGGTAGGTCTGTTCGTCGGCTCTCACCCACTGGGCCACGCCCGGCACGGGCACGAGCGCAGCCAGGAATGCCACGAGCACGGCTGCCCTCATCGGCGGCCGCCCCGGGCCAGTCCTCCGGCCCAGCTGAACCCGAGCACCACGCCCCATCCGGTGGCGTCGCCGCCGAACCACCAACGGAGCCCTGCGTCTGCCGTGACGCGCGGCGACACCTGGCGCCGCACGCCGGTGCCGGCCATCCACTCCGTCGAACCGCCGAGCGCGGGCTCCGACGCCACCAGTTCCGCGCCGACCAGCGTGGCATCGAGCGGCCAGGCCCGGTCGAGCGCCAGGCCGGCGCGCCACCGGTCGACTTCGTCCGTGGCGCGGTCCCGGTCGCCGAAGGTGCTCGAAGCGTTGAGGTGCAGGCGAGTCCCGCCGAGGCGACGGCCGAGGCTGCGGGTCGCGAGGGCTCCGAGGGTGGCGAACGGCACCTCCGGCGCTTCCGAGCCGACCGGGAGCAGGAGCTCGGTCTCCACCGCCAGTGCAGGCAGCGAGGAAGACTCGACGTTGAGCGCGTGGAGCACGCCGAGTTCGACCCCCGCGAGGCCGCCGGTGCGCGACACCCCGCCGCCGTCGTGGAAGTGGATCGGCAGCGCGAATTCGAGCTCGGTGCGCGGCAGCAGACCCGCCGCGGCCGAGGGCACGATGGTCCACTGGTAGGCGCCCCCCTGCTCCCGTGAGGCCTCGATGGGGGTGAGCTGGAACTCGAGCACGTTGCGCTCGAGCGCCCTCGCGTCGGCGACCACGAACGGATGCCCCCGGTCAAGGTTATACCAGTCCTTCTGCGCCTCCGCCCCGGCGGGGATCGCCAGGACCACCGCCGCCACGCCGTGGCGCACCACCCCGATCATCGGGCGTGCCGGAAGGCCAGCTCGGTAATCTCGTCGTACATCGCAACCGCATCCTCGCCCCCGCGGCGGATGGCGGTGGTGGCGCAATGCTCTAGGTGGTTCCGGAGCAGGGTGCGCGCGACGCCGCGCAGCGCCTCCTGGGCCGAAGAGACCTGCACCAGGATGTCCGGGCAGTAGCGGTCCTCCTCGACCATCTTCTGCAGCCCTCGGATCTGCCCCTCGATGCGGCGGAGCCGGTGCAGGTTGCGCTGCTTGAGCTCGGGGTCCACGCCGACGGCCTTCCGGCCCGTCCCGGCCGCGGTACCGGTTCCGGTTCCGCATCCGCATCCGCATGGGGTCACGAGATCGCTCATCAGGCTCCTCCCTGGAATCCGCGCAGCCGCAGGCTGTTGCTCACCACGCTCACCGAGCTGAAGGCCATCGCCGCGCTCGCGAGGATGGGGCTCAGCAGCATCCCGGTGGCGGGATACAGCACCCCCGCGGCCACCGGGATGCCGATCACGTTGTAGACGAAGGCCCAGAAGAGGTTCTGCCGCATGGTGCGCATCGCCCGGCGCGCCAGGCCCAGGGCGTCGGCGAGCGAGTGCAGGTCGTCCCTGAGGAGGGTGATGTCGGCCGCCTCTGCGGCGATGTCGGCGCCGGCGCCAAGTGCCAGCCCCACATCCGCCTGAGCGAGGGCCGGGGCGTCGTTCACCCCGTCGCCGACCATGGCGACGCGGTGCCCCTCTCCCTGCAGCCGGCGCACGAGGTCCACCTTGCCCTGCGGGAGGACTTCCGCCTCGACCTGATCGATGCCCGCCTCGCGCGCGATTGCTTCCGCGACGCCGCGGCGGTCACCGGTGAGCATCGCGACCCTGAGATCCAGTCGGTGGAGCCGCGCCACCGCCGCAGCACTGGTCGGCTTGAGCCGGTCGGCCAGCGCGAGCGCGCCCGCCACACGGCGGTTCACCGCCACGAACACCGGTGTCGTGCCGGCGGCGGCCGCGGCGTCGGCCCAGTCCCGGAATGGACCCGGGTCGATGTTTTCTTCCGTGAGGAGGCGCGCGGTGCCGACGAGCACCGTGCACCCGTCCACCTCGCCCGCGGCACCCAGGCCCGCGCGGGCCTCGAAGTGTGCCGGCGCGGGAGGCGCGAGCCCGCGGGATTCCGCGTGCGCGACGATCGCGCGCGCCAGCGGATGCTCGGAGCCGCGCTCGAGTGCTGCCGCAAGCCGGAGGACTTCCTCGGCCGGGAGGCCCTCGACGCCCAGGCTCGAGTCACGCACCTCCGGCCGCCCCTCGGTGAGCGTGCCGGTCTTGTCCAGCACCACGGTGTCCACGCCGGCCGCGCGCTCGAGGGGGTCGCCGCCCTTGAGCAGGACGCCCAGCTCGGCCCCGCGCCCCGTGGCCACCATGACCGCAGTCGGCACCGCGAGGCCCATCGCGCAGGGGCAGGCGATGATTAGCACGGCGACGGCGGCGGTGACCGCCCGCGCCCCGTCCTGCGACAGGAGCACCCACAGCACGAACGTCGCGATCGCGATCGACACCACCACCGGCACGAACACCGCGCTCACCCGGTCGGCCAGGCCCTGGATCGGCGCGCGGGAACCCTGCGCGTCCCGCATCAGCGCCACGATCCGCCCCAGCGCGCTGTCCTCGCCCAGCGCGGCTGCGTGGATCCGCAGCACGCCCGACTGGTTGAGGGTGCCCGCGCTCACGCGGTCACCAGGGGACTTCTCAACGGGAATTGATTCGCCGGTGAGAATCGACTCGTCCACCGCACTCGCGCCGCCAGTCACCTCCCCGTCCACCGCGATCCGTTCGCCGGGGCGCACCACGACGACGTCGCCGCGCACGACCTCGGCGAGCGGCACGTGGTGTTCCCGGCCATCGCGCTCGACGCTGGCGGTGTCGGGCTGCAGGGCGGCGAGTCCGCGGAGTGCCGCGGCGGTGCGGCGCTTCGCGCGGGCTTCGAAAGCGCTTCCGAGGAGCACGAGCGCGAGGATGATGATGACCGCTTCGTAGTAGATGTCGGGCGAGAGGCCGCGGGCGGTGAACCAGCCCGGCGCCACCGTGGCCCAGAGCGAATAGAGGAAGGCCGCGCCCGTCCCCAGCGCGACCAGCGTGTCCATGTTGGCGGTGTGTCGGAGGAACGCCGCCCAGCCGCTGGTATAGAACCGCCGCCCCGCCCAGGTCATCACCACCAGCGTGAGCCCGAGCAGTGCCCAGCGCAGTGCCCCGGCCGGGATCGTGTAGAGCCAGGGCATGGCCGCGTGAAGCGGCGGATCGAGCCGGTGCATCACCCAGCCCATCACCGGGTCGGTCACCCCATGCGGGCCCGCGGTCATGAGCGGCATCGAGAGCAGCATCGCCACGGCGCCGATCCCGAGGCTCACCAGGGACCGGAGCCGCAGGTCCCGGTACTCGCGCTCGCGGGCCGCGTCGCGCGCTTCCTCCTCCTCGAACGCCGTGCGCTCCGCCGACGGCAGCGCGGCGCCGTACCCGGTGGCCTCCACCGCGGCCACCAGCGCCTCGGGCGAGGTGGCGTGCGGGTCGAACTCGACCGTCGCCTGCTCGGTCATGAGGTTCACGCCGGCCGACTGCACGCCGGGAGCCGTCGCCAGGGCGCGCTGGACGGTGGCCTGGCACGACGCGCAGTGCATGCCGGAAACGGGAATGGTGACGCGCTCGGTCATGGCGTCACTCGGCGATGAGGCGGCCGTGGAGCATGCCCATGCCGCAGGTGATCTCGTAGGTGCCGGGCGCTGGGGCGGTGATCCCCACGGTGGTCCGCGCGAAGGCGGGCAGGAACCTCCGGACCCCGAGCTGGGAGATGACGAGCTCCTCGGAACAGCTTGAGTCTTCCTGGCGGTCGAACACGAGGCGCACAGGCTTCCCCGCCGGCACCCGCACCACGTCCGGCTGGTAGCCGCCGCGGACCGCGATCACCACTTCCGACCCGGGTGCGACGGCGACGCCGGGGGCCAGCGCGGCACGGCGGCGCGGGACGACGAGGAACCACCAGATGACGAAGAGGGTGGCGGCGAGGCCGCCGAGGAGAACCAGGAGATTGAAGAGGGACATCGAAGGCTCCGGTCGAGCGAACGGCCGGAAGCTATATACCCCCTCCCCCTATGTCAATCGGTCTCGCGGCGCCTTGCGGCTCAGGACTGGGCGGGGGGTGAGCGCGGCGAGAGCGGAGTCTCCCGTTGTTCCACGGCCGGCAGATCCCCCGGATTCCGCACGCCCTCGAGCCGCTGGGGACGCGCTCCGTGCGGCAGGGCGGCCGCACGTCGGGCCAGCAGGATGGAACCGGCGGCAGCGGCCGCTCCGAATACCGCAGCCCAGGGGGCGTCGTCCAGGACCAACCCCCAGGCGATGGGTCCGTCGCCAAACAGCACGTTCATCGTCTGCATGTAGAGGGGCACACCCACACCCCCGACCACCGCGCCCAGCATCGCAAAGCGCCGGGCGTCGATGTCGGCCAGGCGTCGGCCCCGATAGCCGAGCCGGATGACGATGGAGAAGACGGCCCCGATCACGGCTCCGGCGATGCCGAACCGGATGGCCCAGCCGACTCCGGAGAAGAGGGCCATGCCGAGCCGCTCGACCAGGGACTCGATCCCCGGGCCGGGATCGAACAGGACGATGGCGGTGAAGAGCGCGCCCCCGACCGCGGCCCACGCGGCGCTCCAAGTCACGGCGTTCCGGAGCACGGCCCGCAGGAATCGGAATGTGTCGTCGGACATCAATCGCCTCCGGAGGAACCCGGCGGATGGCCAGACCAACTACTTTACAATACAAAGTACAGTGGCATCGCGGTGGCGGCAAGCGCCGCCGCTTCTCCTCGTATCGCTGCGCGGCAGCGCCACGCGAAAGGGCCGGAGGAATCGCAGCGGATTCCTCCGGCCTCAGGCACGCTCGTACCGGCATTTTCATGGAGCGTACCGGGATCGAACCGGTGACCTCCTGCTTGCAAAGCAGGCGCTCTCCCAGCTGAGCTAACGCCCCGCGCGGGCTCAAAGGTCGAGGGTTCCCCGGCCAGGGTCAAGCCGGCGTCCTTGCCGCTCAACAAGTTCCTGACTGACAAACACTTGGACGCCGCGATCCGGACCGGCCCGCCCGGTTTCGTGACAGTGCCATAGCTTGTCCGGAGGGGCCCGCCACGCTAGTTTTTGCCTGATTGTGACGCGCCCCCGCCACAGCGCGGGCGCGTTCGTGTACCTGAGCGGAACATCCCCCGAGCGGAACGAGGTCACGTGGACGTGGACGCCCAGACGCTCCAGCACATCGTGCTGTTCGAGAAGTGCCGCCAATACACCAGGCCCCGCGATGCGCGGGCGGCGGGACTCTATCCGTATTTCAAGCCCATCTCCGAATCGGAGGACACGGTCGTCACGATCGAGGGCAAGAAGCGGATCATGCTGGGGTCGAACAACTACCTGGGCCTCACCCACCATCCCAAGGTCCTCGAGGCCGCCCAGCGCGCGCTCATGCGCTACGGTTCGGGCTGCACCGGCAGCCGGTTCCTGAACGGCACTCTCGACCTGCACCACCAGCTCGAGGCCGCGCTCGCCGAATTCCTCGGCAAGGAATCCTGTCTCGTCTTTTCCACCGGCTACAACGCCAACCTCGGCCTCGTCTCCGGCCTGGTCGGCCGCAACGACCTGGTCCTCCTCGACAAGCTCGACCACGCCTCCATCGTGGACGGCGCCAAGCTCTCCTACGGCGAAACCGAGCGCTTCAACCACGGCGACCTGGCCGGGCTCGAGCGCAAGCTGCAGAAGGCCCAGGGCCGCGGCGTCATGATCATCGTCGACGGGGTGTACTCCATGGAGGGCGACATCGCCGAGGTCCCGGCGCTGGTCCGCCTGGCCCGGCAGTACGGCGCGGCCTTCGCCATCGATGACGCGCACGCCCTCGGCGTCCTCGGCCCGAACGGCGACGGCACCGCCGCGCACTTCGGCATGAGCGACGACGTCGACATCATCGCCGGCACCTTCTCCAAGTCGCTTGCCTCGATCGGCGGGTTCGTCGCCGCGAGCGAGAACGTCATCGACTTCCTCAAGCACCACGCCCGGCCGCTCATCTTCACCGCATCGCTGCCGCCGGCCAACACCGCCGGCGTGCTGGCCGCGCTCGAGGTGCTGCAGGAGGAGCCCGACCGGCGGGAGCGGCTGTGGGAGAACACCCGGCGCCTCCAGGACGGCATCCGGTCGCTGGGGTACGACACCGGCCCGACCGAGACGCCCATCGTCCCGGTGATCATCGGGCCGCTCGACCTTACCCTGGTGTTCTGGCGCCAGCTGTTCGAGGCCGGCGTATTCACCAACCCGGTGGTGCCGCCCGCGGTGCCCGCGGCCCAGTGCCGCCTCCGCACCAGCCTGATGGCCACGCATACGGCGGAGCAGATCGACTTC
>JBOHSQ010000066.1:0-3889 GCA_050733295.1 Gemmatimonadales bacterium | reverse complement strand
GGGGACCGCGGCGCGACCGCCAGGAGCGGGAGCAGAGCGACCTGATCGAGAACGTGGTCGCGATCAACCGCGTCGCCAAGGTGGTGAAGGGCGGGCGCCGGTTCTCCTTCAATGCCCTGGTCGCCGTCGGCGACGGGCGGGGCCGCGTGGGCATCGCCAGCGGCAAGGCCAACGAGGTGTCCGAGGCGGTCCGCAAGGCGATCGAGGCGGCCAAGCGGGGGATGATCGACGTGCCCCGCACCGGGGCCACGATCCCGCACGAGATCGTGGGCCACCACGGGGCCGGCCGGGTGCTGCTCAAGCCCGCGGCCACCGGTACCGGCATCATCGCCGGCGGCGCGGTGCGCGCGGTGCTCGAGTGCGCCGGCGTGTCGGACGTGCTGACCAAGAGCCTCGGCTCGACCAACCCGCACAACGCCGTGCGGGCGACGCTCGCCGGCCTCAAGGGCCTGGTCTCCGTGCGCCAGGTGGCGCGGGAGCGTGGCGTCGAGGTCGAGACGCTCGGCTACCGGCCGCGCCAGGAGGCCTGAGGATGGCACGCAACCCGGTGGTCGGCCGGCAGGGTCCCGTGTACTACGCGGCGACGATCCCGCCCGTCGACCCGAAGCAGACGCTGGAGATCAAGCAGGTGCGCTCGGGCATCGGCCACGCCGAGACCATGCGGCGCACGCTCAGGGCCCTCGGGCTCCGGCACCACCAGGCGGTGGTGCGGCTCCCGAACACGGCCTCGGTGCAGGGCATGCTGACCAAGGTGCGCCACCTCGTCGAGGTGACGCCCGTGAAGGAGGCCCGCAAGTAATGGCGGACGAGACCAAGCAGGAGCACATCTCCCTCTCGACCCTGCGGCCGGCGCCGGGGGCCACCCAGTCGCGCAAGCGCCTGGGGCGCGGCCCGGGCTCGGGCCTGGGGAAGACGTCGGGCAAGGGCCACAAGGGCCACAAGGCCCGGACGGGCGGCAGCACCAACCCCGGCTTCGAGGGCGGCCAGATGCCGATGTACCGGCGGCTGCCCAAGCGCGGCTTCACCAACCCGTTCCGGGAGCCTGCCCAGCCGGTGAACCTGCGCCAGCTGGACCAGGTGCACGGGGACGAGATCACGCCCGAGACGCTGTACGCCGCCGGCCTCATCGGCAGCCTCAAGCGCCCGGTGAAGCTGCTCGGGACGGGCGAGGCTCCGCGCGCCTTCCGGGTGCGCGGCGTGGCCATTTCCGCGTCCGCCCGGGCCAAGGTCGAGGCCAGGGGCGGGTCGGTCGAGGGCTGACGTGACTGCGCGCCCCGCTGTCCCGCCGTTCGCGCTCGATCCCGAGCTCAAGCGAAAGCTGCTCTTCACCGGGCTGGCCGTCCTGGTCTACCGGATCGGCGCCCACGTGGCGTCGCCCGGGGTGGATGTCCAGGCGCTCGCCGACTTCATCCGCAACTCCGCGGCCGCGGGATTCTTCGGCCTCTACGACATGCTGGGCGGCGGGCTGTCCCGGGCGACGGTGTTCGCGCTCGGGATCATGCCCTACATCTCGGCCTCCATCATCTTCCAGATGGCCGGCGGGGTCGTCCCGACCATCGGGCGGATGCAGAAGGAGGAAGAGGGCCGCAAGAAACTCACCCAGTACACCCGCTATCTCGCGGTGGGCATCGCGATCGCCCAGTCGTACACCTTCGCCCTGTTCACCGAAAGCATCCCGGGGGCGGTGGCGAATCCGGGCATCGGCAGCCGGCTCCTGATGATGATCACTCTGACGGCCGGGGCGATCTTCGTGATGTGGCTGGGCGAGCAGATCACGGAGCGGGGGATCGGCAACGGGATGAGTCTGCTCATCACGGTGTCCATCCTGGAGCGGCTCTGGCCCAGCACCCTGCAGTTGATCGGGTTCGTGCGGGAGGGCGTGATCGCCCCGCTCGGCGCCGCGGCGTTCGTGGTGATCCTGGTGGCGGTCATCGCCGCCGTCACCGGCGTGACGCTGGCCCAGCGGCGCATCCCGATCCAGATCCCGCGGAAGGTCATGGGCCGCGGCCGGATCCGCGAGGGCCAGAAGACGTTCATCCCGATCCGCCTGCTGATGGCGAACGTGATGCCGATCATCTTCGCCCAGACGGTGATCATCGTGCCGGGCACGCTGGCGAGCCTGACCCGGAGCCCGGCGCTGACCGAGATCTCGAACCTGTTCACCCCGGGTGACTGGCCGTACCTGCTGGTCTTCACCCTGCTGATCGTGGTGTTCACGTACTTCTACACCTCGCTCATCTTCAACCCGGTGGACATCGCCGAGAACCTGAAGAAGCAGGGCGGATTCATCCCGGGCGTGAAGCCAGGTGCCGCGACCGCCGACTACATCGACCAGGTGGTGGGGCGGGTAACGCTGCCGGGCTCGCTGTTCCTGGCGCTGATCGCGATCATCCCGATCGTGCTTTCGCGGCAGATCGGGTTCCAACTCCAGTTCGGCGGCACCTCCGTCCTGATCGTGGTGGGCGTGCTGCTCGACACCTGGGCCCAGGTGCAGCAGCACCAGACCCTGCGGAAGTACGACGGGTTCATGAAGATGGGGCGGATCAAGTTCCGGGGGCGGCAGCAGCGGTACATGTAGGCCAGGAACGGGGAGCGAGGAACGGGGAACGGAGGCACCGGGCGAGGTCCCGATCCCCTGTTCCCCGTTTCACGTTCACCAATCGGGAGGACCTCTAGATCTTGGACATTCTCCTGCTGGGCCCGCCGGGTGCGGGGAAGGGAACGCAGGGCGCCATCCTGGCCGGGCGGCTGGGTCTGCCCAAATTCGCCACCGGCGACCTGCTCCGTGAGGCGGTCGCCAACCGCACCGAGCTGGGCCGGGCGGCGCAGGCCGTGATGGAGGCGGGGCACCTGGTCGGCGACGACATCATCCTCGGTGTGGTCCAGGAGGAGCTGGCGAGGCCCTCCGCCGCCGACGGTGTGGTCTTCGACGGGGTCGTCCGGACCATTCCGCAGGCCGAGGGGGTCGAGCGCCTGCTGGCCGAGCGGGGCCGGAGGATGGACCGGGTGCTCTTCTTCGACGTGACCGACGGGGAGATCCTGGGGCGGCTGGAGCGCCGCCGGGGGGTCGAGGGGCGGGCGGACGACGATCCTGCCGCGGTCGCACGCCGGCTGCAGGCGTACCGTGCGTCCACGGCCCCGGTGCTGGACTGGTACGAGGCCCGCTCGGGGGTGACCCGCATCCTGGCGGTGGGCTCGGTGGATGAGGTGGCCGAGCGGGTGCGAGAGGCGCTGGGCAGCTGAGATGGTGACGCTCAAGTCCGCACGCGAGATCGAGACGATGGCCCGCGCGGGACGGGTGGTGGCCGGCACGCTGCGCCTCGCCCGGGAACGCATCCAGCCGGGCATGACCACCGAGCAGCTGGACCAGCTGGCCGAGGAATACATCCGGAGCCACGAGGGTGCCACGCCCTCGTTCAAGGGCCTGTACGACTTCCCCAAGTCGCTCTGCATCTCCATCAACGAGGAGATCGTCCACGGGATCCCGAGCCCCAAGCGGGTGATGCGGGAAGGGAGCATCGTGAGTGTGGACGTGGGGGTCTGCATCGACGGCCTGCACGCCGACTCTGCGGCCACCATCCCGGTGGGCGAGGTGTCACCGGCCGCCGAGCGGCTGATGGCGGTCACCGAGGAGTGCCTGCGCGCTGGCATCGCGGCGGTGCGGGCCGGCGGCCACGTGGGCGACATCGGCCACGCGGTGCAGCAGGTGGCGGAGTCGGCGGGTTACGGCGTGGTGCGCGAGCTGGTGGGCCACGGGATCGGCACCCGCTTCCACGAGGACCCGCAGGTCCCGAACTACGGCGCCCCGCGCCGCGGGGCCAGGCTGCTCGAGGGGATGACCATCGCCATCGAGCCGATGATCACCGCCGGCGACCCCGCGATTCGCACC
>JBOHSQ010000065.1:0-8751 GCA_050733295.1 Gemmatimonadales bacterium | reverse complement strand
TACGGCTGCCAGATGAACGTCGCCGACAGTGAGCTGATCGTCGGCGTGCTCGGGCGGGCAGGGTACCAGCGCACCGAGTCGCCCGAGGACGCCGACGTCCTGCTGCTGAACACGTGCGCGGTGCGGGACCATGCCGAGCAGCGGGTCATCGGCCGGATGGGGGAGCTGCAGCGCTTCAAGCGGCCGGGTGGCGTGCTCGGTGTCGTGGGCTGCATGGCCCAGCGGCTCGGTCCGCGGTTGCTCGAGCGCGCCCCGCGGGTGGACCTCGTGGTCGGTCCCGACGCCTATCGCAACCTTCCCGACCTGCTCACGCTGGCCGCCAGCGGTGAGCGGCTCACCGATACCGAGTTTCGGAGCTGGGAGCACTACGAAGACGTGCCCCCGGTGCGCGAGGCCAGCGCGAGCCAGTTCGTGACCGTCCAGCGCGGCTGCGATTATCGCTGCACCTTCTGCATCGTTCCGTACACCCGTGGCCCGGAGCGCAGCCGCAAGTTGGAGGACGTGGTGCAGGAGGTGCGGGTTCTGGCGGGGCAGGGCACCTCGGAGGTCACCCTCCTCGGGCAGACGGTCAACTCCTGGCACGACGGCGCGCACGATTTCGCCGACCTGCTGCGGGCCGTCGGCGCGGTGCAAGGCATCCGGCGGGTGCGCTTCACCAGCCCGTACCCGACCGACTTCACGCCCCGGGTGGTGGAGGCCATGGCAGGCACGCCGGCGGTCTGCGAGCACGTGCACCTGCCGGCGCAGAGCGGCTCCAACCGCACCCTCAAGCGGATGCTCCGCCGCTACACCCGCGAGCGATATCTCGAGGTGATGGCCGGACTGCGGGCCGGATTGCCCGGCATCACCTTCTCCACCGACCTGATCGTCGGCTTCCCCGGCGAAACCGACGACGACTTCGCCGAGACGCTTTCCCTGGTCGAGGAGGCCGGGTTCGACGATGCCTATACCTTCCGGTACTCGGTCCGCGAGGGCACGCCCGCCGTGCGCCTGCGTGACCACCTGCCGGACGACGTGGCCCAGGAGCGGCTCGAGCGCCTCGTGGCCGCGGTGCGTGCGCTCGCGCGGCGGAAGAACCTCGAGCGCGTGGGCACTGTGCATGAGGTCCTGGTCGAGCGCCCGGCACGCCGCGGAGGGTACCTCCTCGGGCGCACCCGGACCAACCTGCCCGTCCTGCTTAGCCTTCCGGCTTCCGCCATCGGCCAGTACCGGAAGGTCCGGCTCACCGGCACCACGGGCTCGACGTTCACGGGCGATATCGTGGCCGCCGCTCCTCTCTCCACTCCCCAACTCCCGGTGCTATGAGGATCCACAACCTCGTCGAAGAGCACGCGGTGGAAGCCTACGACCGCCTGCGGCCGCATTTCCCCACGTTCTGCGGCTGCGATACCTGCAAGGGCGACGTCCTGGTCTACACCCTCAACCGACTGCCGGCGCGATACGTCGCGAGCCGCGAGGGCACGGTGCTGACCGAGATCAACCTCGACCGGAACCAGGTGCGGACGCAGATCGACGTGGTCCTGATGGAGGCCTTCCGCCGCGTGGCCATCGCCCCCCGCTGCGGCCAGGCGACTCCACGGCAGCTCTGAACCGGGGGCCGCGCTGAGCGCGCGGCCTATTGCGGCGGTGCTCGGATACGGGGCCGGTCTCGCGACCGGCCTCGCGCATTTCGGGGACCCGCTGCTGCTCGTTCCGCTCCTCCTGGTTCCTGCACTGCTGCATCCTGGTCCGGTCGTCGCCGCCTTGTCCCTGGGGGCCGCCGCCGGGCGCTTGGGCGGCGAGGCGGCCAGCATCGTGGAGCGCCGATCGTGCAGGGTCCGGCTCCCCGCCGGCCCGCTCGACCTCGCGGTCCGGGTCCGCGATCCGCTCCTCGACGGAGGCCGAGGCGAGGCGCGGCCCATCGGGGCAGGCTGTGCCGGCGGCATCGAGGTGCATTGGCCCGCTGGCAGCCGTCTCGTTCCCGGGGCCACATGGCGCGTTCGGGGCCGTTGGATCCCCCGCGAGGCGACCTTCGGCCGGGCCGCTGGACTGTTCCTCGTGCGTGAGGCGGTCGTTGGACGGGGCCCCCCGGCGGGGTGGGTCGAGCGGCTCCGCGGCGGTGCCGCCGGGAACGTCGTCCAGCTCTACGGGGCGCGCGCCCCGCTGGTGCACGCGCTGGTTCTGGGACGTGGCCAGGTCGGTGCGGAGCTGCGCGATACCTTCGCCCGGAGCGGGCTCGCACACCTGCTCTCGATCTCGGGATTCCATGTCGGCCTGCTCGCCGGGTGGGTGGCCCTGCTCGTTCGCATCGCCGGATTGGGACGAACCCCGGCCGCGCTGCTTGCCGCGCTCTCGGCCGCGGCCTACACGCTCTTCCTCGGGTTGCCGCCGCCGGCCACGCGCGCCGCCGCGCTCGTGGTCCTCGCCGCCGTCGAGCGCCTGCGCCAGCGCAACCCGCGCCCGGGCGCGCTGCTCGCCGCCACCGGCATGGTCGTGCTGGTGGCCGATCCCTGGGCCATCACCTCGGTCGGCGCCTGGCTCTCGTTTGCCGCGATCACAGGGCTCATCGCCGGGACGCGGTGGAGCGATCGGGTCCTCGGCCCCCACGTGCTCCCTCGCGCCATCGCCACGTCCGTCGGGGCGACGGTCTTCACCTCGCCCATCACTGCCTTCGCGTTCGGCTCCGTCGCAGGTGCTGGGCTGGCGCTCAACCTGGTCGCCGTGCCTCTTGCGGCGCTCGCACTTCCGGCGGTCGTCGCGAGCCTTGTCCTCGCCCGGGGCCTTCCCATCCTGGCGCAGGGGTTCGCGGCGGCGGCCGGCGCCGGACTCGATGCCCTCGAGAGGCTCGCGGCCTGGGGTGCCGCGTGGCCGGTCGGCAACGTCGAGTCGATGGGTGGTCCTCGAGCCGCGCTCCCCTGGCTTCTCCTCGCGGCGCTGATTGGCTGGGGGCTGCATCGGCGCCTCACCGGGCCGGAGGCGGCCCGGCGCGCCGGGTGGGCGGCCTGTGTGCTGCTCCTCGTCCCGCTCCTGCCGCGCCCGTCGGCTTATCGGCCGCGGGAGCTGGCGTTACATTTTCTCGATGTAGGGCAGGGCGATGCCATCGCCCTTCGCACCCCCGGTGGACGCTGGATCCTGGTCGACGCGGGGCCGCGCGATTGGCGGGGCGACGCCGGGAGGCGGGTGGTGACCCCGGCCCTTCGGCGAGGTGGTGCACGCCGGCTCTCCGCCCTCGTGGTGAGTCACGCACATCTGGATCACCTCGGTGGGGCGGAAGCCGTGATCCGTGCGTTTCGGCCTCCGCTCGTGGTCGAGCCGGCGGCGCTGGTGCCCGATCGGGCCTACCTCGACTTCCTGGTCGCGGCGGGTGAGGATGGCCGCCGCTGGCTGCCGGCGCGCGCGGGCCAGGAGCTCGAGCTCGACGGCGTGGTCCTCCGTGTGCTGCATCCGTCGCCCGGGTGGGACGGCGCAGGCCTGGACCTGAATGAGGACTCGGTCGTCCTGCTCGTCCGCTATGGCTGCTTCCGCGCGGTGCTCACCGGGGACGCGGGCCTGCCGGTGGAGGCACTGCTCCGTGGCCGCATCGGGCCGGTGGCGCTGCTCAAGGGCGGGCACCACGGCTCCCGGGGCGCCACCGGCGAGGCCTGGCTCGACGAGTTGCGTCCCGCCGAGGTCGTGCTGAGTGTGGGTGCCGGGAACCGGTACGGGCACCCGGCGCCGGCGATGCTCGGCAGGCTGGCGCGCCGCGGCATCGTTCCGTGGCGCACCGACCGGAACGGAACCATCACCGCCCGGACCGACGGTCGCACGCTCACGCTCCGCGCCGCACGCGGCCCCCGAACCTCCGCGACGAGGCTCCAGTGCTCCGCAACACCGCCGTCACCACCATCGAGCGATTCATCCTCGCCCAGGAGCGCGACTATCCCGAGGCCACCGGGGAACTGACCAACCTGCTCTACGACATCGCCCTGGCCGGCAAGGTGATCGCCGGAGCGGTGCGCCGGGCCGGCCTGGTGGACGTGCTCGGATCGGCCGGGGCGGTCAATGTGCAGGGCGAGGAGCAGCAGAAGCTCGACGTCTTCGCCAACGACGTGGTGAAGAGTGCGCTGACCTTCACCGGCCGCGTGTGCCTGATGGGCTCGGAGGAGGACGAGGACTTCATCCCCGTCCCCGAGGGCTATCCGGTGGGCAAGTACGTCGTGCTCTTCGACCCGCTCGATGGCTCGTCCAACATCGACGCCAATGCGCCGGTCGGCACCATCTTCAGCATCTACAAGCGGGTGAGCCGCGACGGCCGGGGTGACGCCGGCGACCTCCTGCAGCAGGGCCGGCTCCAGGTGGCCGCGGGGTACGTGATGTACGGGTCCAGCGTGATGCTGGTGTACACGGCGGGGCAGGGGGTGCATGCCTTCACCCTCGACCCGACCATCGGCGAGTTCGTCCTCTCCAACCGCGACCTCAAGACCCCGCCCGTCGGCAAGTACTACAGCGTCAACGAGAGCTACTTCGCCCGGTGGGACCGCGGGGTGCAGCTCGCCGTGCGCGGCTTCCACGGCGACTTCCCCGAGCGCATCAAGGGGAAGAACAGCCGCTACATCGGTTCACTCGTGGCCGACTTCCACCGCAACCTGGTGAACGGCGGCATCTTCATGTATCCGGGGGACACCCGGAACCCCGACGGCAAGCTCCGGCTGCTCTACGAGTGCTCGCCCATGGCGTTCATCGCGGAACAGGCGGGCGGCGCGGCCACCAACGGCGTCCAGCGCATCCTCGACATCGTGCCCTCCGCCTTGCACCAGCGCTCTCCGCTCGTCATCGGCTCCCGCGACGACGTGGAGTTCGTCCGTCGCACCCTCCTCGAGTACCGCGCCGCCGAGGCGGCGACGTGAGCGGCGAGCCGAAGCGCGTCTGGGGTCCCGGCGACTGGGCCGGCGACCCCGCTCGCGACCTCGGCGCCCCGGGCGCATTCCCCTTCACCCGCGGCGTGCATCCGACGATGTACGCCGGCCGGCACTGGACCATGCGCCAGTATGCCGGCTTCGGGACCGCCGAGGAGACCAACCGGCGGTTTCACCGGCTGCTCGAGGCCGGCCAGTCGGGGCTCTCCACAGCCTTCGACCTGCCCACCCAGATGGGCTACGACTCGGACCACCCCATGGCGCAGGGCGAGGTCGGTCGCGTCGGCGTGGCGATCGACACCGTGGACGACCTGGCGACCCTCTTCCGCGGCATCCCGCTCGACCAGGTCACCACCTCGATGACCATCAACGCCACGGCCGGGATCCTGCTCGCGATGTACGTGGTGGTGGGGGAGGAGCAGGGCGTCGCCCGCGCGAAGCTCGGCGGCACGGTCCAGAATGACATCCTCAAGGAGTACATCGCGCGGGGGACGTACATCTTCCCCGCCGAGCCATCGCTCCGCCTTGCCGTGGACCTGTTCCGGTTCGTGGCGGCCGAGGGCATGGCGGTGAACCCGATCTCGATCAGCGGCTATCACATGCGTGAGGCAGGGGCCACCGCCGCCGAGGAGGTGGGCTTCACCCTCGCGAACGGGCTCGAGTACGTGCGTCACGCCGTCGACGCCGGGCTCCCGGTCGACAGCTTCGGGCCTCGGCTTTCCTTTTTCTTCGCCGCCCACAACGACCTGTTCGAGGAGGCCGCGAAGTTTCGCGCCGCGCGGCGGCTCTGGGCCCGCGCGGTCCGCGAGCGGTTCGGTGCCGGCGACCAGACCGCGCGGCTTCGCTTTCACACCCAGACCGGCGGCGTCACCCTCCAGGCGCAGCAGCCGCTGAACAATGTCGTGCGGGTGACAGTGCAGGCGCTCTCGGCGGTCCTCGGCGGTACCCAGTCGCTCCACACCAACGGCTACGACGAGGCGCTCGCGCTGCCGGGCGCGGAGGCGGCCACGCTCGCCCTCCGCACCCAGCAGGTGCTGGCGTTCGAAAGCGGCGTCACGGCGGTGGTCGATCCGCTGGGCGGGAGCTGGTACGTCGAGGCGCTGACCGATCGGATCGAGGCCGAGGCCCGCGCGATCATTGCGGAAGTCGACGCCCTCGGCGGTTCCGCGCGTGCGGTCGAGGCGGGGTATTTCCAGGAGCGTATCGCCAGGAGCGCGTGGGCCCAGCAGCAGCGCCAGGAGTCGGGCGAGCAGGTGGTGGTCGGGGTGAACCGGTTCACCGACGAGGTGCCGCCGCCCGCGCTCGACGTGCCGGACTTCGCGGCGCTCGCGGCGCGCCAGCGGGAGCGGCTGGAGCAGGTCCGGGCTCGCCGGGATCAGCCCCGCGTGGCCGCCGCCCTGGAGCGCGTGCGGGTAGCCGCCGCAGGCACGGGCCCGATGATGGAGCCGATCATCGACGCCGTCCGCGCCCGGGCTACGCTGGGCGAGATCAGCGACGCGCTGCGCCAGGTCTGGGGCACCTACGACGCGCGATGATGCTGCGCTGACCGGCGCGGGGCTCCGAAGCGCCAGAGCGGCGCACGGCCCCGCGGGAGTCGCGGCCTAAGGATCGGGCAGGGGGATTGCGGCGGGAACCCAGCGATCCGTGCGCACGGCCAATCCGATGACTGCGCCCAGGAACAGTCCGCCTAGTGCTCCCATCCCGGCGCCGACCATGGCGTGCAATCCCTCGTAGCCAGGGTCGCTCCTACCAGCGGCAGCGCCGGCGGCGGTCCCGATGGCGGCTCCGACCAGCAGCCCGATCACGGCCCCCGTGGTCGCGTGGCCACGCTTCTGTTCGGAAACCCAGGCCCGGATCAGGGCCGGAGCGGGAACGGCCAGCACCGACTCCTCCTGCTCCAGCCACAACGTGTCCCGGCTCGAGCCCAGGTACGATCCCACCTCTGTGCGACCGTCCTTGCCACCACGGCACTCCTTCCGTTGCCGTGGGGGGTCGCAGGGCACCTCGATCCTCACCCGGGCGCCCGGGGTGACGCGGAGGGTATCCTGCGCGGAGGCGGTGACCGGTTGCAGTGCAAGGCCCGCTGCCAGGAGCATCCCCATGAGGGCCGGGGATTGCCGGCGGATCGAACTCATTCGTACCCTCCATCGCCGCCCGGTGCGGCGGGCACCACGTGAAGATTCGGCCTGGTGCCCTGTGACTCACTCGCCCGCGAAGCCCGAACACCGTCGCCTCGTGCGCCAAGTCGCGTCCGGCGAAGGCCGAGACTCCCACTCCTGCGCCCGAAGGCCACAGCCATCGGACGCCTGCGCTCCCGCGCGGTCATCGCCATGCCCGCCCCTGTTCGACCTGGAGCTCGAGCTTGCCGATCGGCTCCCATGCCGGGTCGGCGTCGAGCACCACCGCAACGACGAGCGCATTGCCGTCCGCCGACACGGTCGTGACGGGCGCAGCGAGCACCGCCTGGACCTGGTCGGGCTTCAGCTTGTACATGCTGCCGGTGACGGCATCCACCACCAGGCCGATTAGGCCGCCGAAGAGGATGTTCCCCGCCACCCACCCGCTGACGCCCTGTGAGAAGGTCAGCTCGTGGGGCTGGAAGCCCTCCAGCTCCAGCCGAAGCGTGTGCGTCGTCTTCCGCTTGAGCTTGGTCACGACCGGCGTCACGCCAAACGCCTGGCCATCGAGCGTGACCCGGGCGCCGACCGGTGTGCTCGCCACGGAGACCTCCTGGGAAGTCCCGTTGATGATCGTGGCGCAGCCGGCCACCAGGATTCCGGTGAGCATCAGCGAGGCGAAGAAGGTACCGCGGGTGACTGACACGACCCCCTCCAGTGTTGTGGTTTGAGTGCAATTCCACGCGGAGGGGTCAAGGGAAGGTCAAGGAGGAACGCCATGACGGTTCGTCGCTATCGGGTTGGCCGCAGCGGGAGTGGGTTCCCACCGGGCGGTCGCCGGAACCCGGCTCCTGGGCCGGACACCCGGCCCCAAGTCCGTTTCACTTCCGCCGTCCGTCGATCGCGGCTAAGTTTCTTGGCTGTTTCGACTTACCGACGTGCAGGGGCCATGCCGACCTACCACTACCGGTGCCCGGAAGGGCACGATTTCGACAAGTTCGAGAAGATTTCCGCCCGCGGGCGCGCCAAGTGCCCGGTGTGCGGCCGTCCGGCCGTGCGCCAGATCAGCGGTGGGGCGGGCCTGGTCTTCAAGGGGAGCGGGTTCTACATCACCGACTACGGCAAGGACGGGAAGGGCGCCCGCAAGCCGGAGAGTGAGCCCAAGCCCACCGAGCCGGCCAAGTCCGAATCGACCCCCAGGACGCCGAAGCCCGAGTCCAGGGGCGGCTCCTCCGCCGGAAAGCCGAAGGCGGAGTGACTGACCGCATTCGTGCGGCCCTGACTCGCGTCGCCGCCGAGCTCGGCGTGCCCGAGGCCGAGTTCGTCCTGGAGCGCCCCCGTGACAACGGGCATGGTGACCTCGCGACCAACCTCGCGATGGTGCTCGCCCGCCCGCTGCGCACCAGTCCGCGCCAGCTCGCGCAGAGAGTCGTGGACTCGCTCGCCCTGCCGGTGGGGGTCATCGAGCGCACCGAGATCGCCGGTCCCGGCTTCATCAACTTCTGGCTCGCGCCCGGCCAGCTGAACGCCGACCTCCAGGCCATCCTCGCCGTCGGCCCCTCCTACGGGCGCAACACGGTGGGGCGGGGCACCCGGGTGAACGTCGAGTTCGTCTCGGCCAACCCGACCGGCCCGCTGCACGTCGGGCACGGCCGCGGCGCCGCGTTGGGCGACGCCATCGCCACGCTGCTCGAGTGGACCGGCCACGAGGCCGTGCGCGAGTTCTACATCAACGACGCCGGCGTCCAGATCGACAAGCT
>JBOHSQ010000064.1:0-10613 GCA_050733295.1 Gemmatimonadales bacterium | reverse complement strand
ATCTGCGGCGCCCTGGTGCACCGGCCCGAGCTGATCGTGGTGGACGAGCCGATGGTGGGGCTCGACCCGCGCAGCGCCCGGCTGCTCAAGGACCTGCTCCGTCGCTTCGTGGACCGCGGCGGCACGGTGCTCATGAGCACCCACACGCTCGGCATCGCAGAGGCGATGTGCGACCGTATCGGGATCATCCGGGGCGGGCGCTTCGCCGCGCTGGGGACGCTCGACGACATGCGGCGGCAGACCGCCAGCGACGGAAGCGGGCTCGAGGAGATGTTCCTCAAACTGACCGGCTCGGCGCCCGTGGGTTCGCTCGACGCGGTGCTGGAGGCGTGAGCGCCGGCACGGCGGTGGTGGGCCGGCAGGCGGGAATCAGCCGGCGGCAGGCGGGAATCATCCGCCTGCTCGAGCCCAAGTGGCGCAGCGCCCTGGCGCGCGTGCGGCGGGAGCAGACCGCCAGCCTGCCCCGGCTGCTCCTGCTCGGCGTGCTCGGGCTCGCGTTCTGGGCGGCGGCGTTCGGGATCCTGTACAAGGTCCTCAGCTACTTCCGCGGCGTCGAGGAGATCGGCAGCCTGCTGGCCGGCAAGATTCTGAGCGTGGCGCTCCTCGCCTTCCTCCTCATCCTGCTGCTCTCCAACATCATCACCGCGCTGTCCACTTTCTTCCTGGCCAAGGACCTCGACCTGGTCGTGGCGGCGCCGCTGGACTGGCTCACGTTCTACCTGGCCAAGCTCACCGAGACCGCACTCCACTCGTCCTGGATGGTGGGGCTGCTCGCGGTCCCGCTGCTCACGGCCTACGGCGTGGTGTACGATGGCGGGCCGTTGTTCCCCGTCGTGGCGCTGGCGGCGATCATCCCCTTCGCCCTCATCCCGGCAGCCATCGGCACGGCGATCACTCTGCTGCTCGTCAACCTGGTGCAGGCCCGGCGGGCCAGGGACCTCCTGAGCCTCGTGGCGCTGGGCGCAGGCATCGTCCTCGTGGTGCTGCTCCGCGTCATCCAGCCGGAGCAGCTGGCCCGGCCCGAGGGGTTCCGCGACCTGCTCGATTTCATCACGCTGCTCCGGAGCCCGACCCACCCGCTCCTGCCCAGCGAGTGGGCCAGCCGGATGGTGATGAACTGGCTCCAGCGGGTGGCCGATCCACTGCCCGTCCTGCTGCTCTGGTCCACGGCCGGGGCCATGGCGGTCTTCGGGGCTCTGCTGCATCGCCGCCTGTATGCGTCGGGCTTCTCCCGCGCGCTCGAGGGGGCCGGCCGGCCAGGGCGACGCTCGCGCTGGCAGGCCGTGGCCCACCGGCTCTTCGGGTGGATGCCGGCCAGCCGCCGCGAGTTCCTGCTCAAGGACCTGCGGGTGTTCTTCCGCGACACCACGCAGTGGAGCCAGCTCATCCTGCTGGGCGTGATCGTGCTGGTCTTCATCTTCAACGTCCGGGCCCTGCCGCTCTACACCGGCGAGCGGGTGCCCACCTTCCTCATCACCTTCATCGTGTTCCTCAACCAGGCGCTGGCGGGCTTCGTGCTGGCCGGGGTGGCAGCGCGCCTGGTGTTCCCGGCCCTCTCCCTCGAAGGCCGGCAGATGTGGCTGCTCCGGTCGAGCCCGCTCGACCTTCGCGCCATGCTCTGGAGCAAGTACTGGATCGGCACGATCCCGCTGCTCGTCCTCGCGCTCGGGATCGCGTTCACCACCAGCGTCATGCTGCAGGCGAGCCCGTTCGTCATGGCGCTCAACGTGGGGACGATCACCCTCCTCACCCTGGCGCTCAGCTCGATGGCACTCGCCTTCGGGGCGTTCTTCCCCCAGTTCGAGACCGAGAACGCAGCCCAGATCGCGACCAGCTTCGGCGGGCTCCTGTACATGATGGCGTCGGTGGGATTGCTCGGCCTCGTGATCGCGATCGAGGCCTGGCCGGTGGTGGACCACCTGCGCCGCATGTACCTGGGCGGCGACGGCGTTCCGGCCGCCAAGTTGGCGTTGCCGCTCGCCCTCGTCGCGGCGCTCTGCCTCGTCGCCACCCTCCTGCCCCTCAAGCTCGCCATCGCGCGGATCGAGAGCACCGACTTCTAGGGCTCGCTGCTGGCTCATCGCTGTCCGCGGTTCGCACTTCCCGTCCCCGCCTTCCCGCCGTCCCGCCTTTCCGTCCCGCGTCGCGTCATTCCGATCCCGGCCACATCTGAACTCCGGCCGACCTTGGGCACGCAGTCTCCCCGCGCGAGCCGTCCGCGCGCCACTCCGTGCTCAAGGAGGTCCAGATGTCGTGCATCACCAGGCCGGCGGCGCTCGTAGCGGCGGCCGCCTTCTCCCTCACCGGCTGTGGCGATCGCCCGCCCACGGCCCCGGGCATGCCAGGTGCTGCTGGCCTCGCCCAGCAGGCCGTGTCCGCCGCCAACCCGGTGCAGCGCGCGCGGACGGAGGCGCTGGCGCGGCGGGTGGCCCTCGCGCTCTCCGACGCGGAAGCGCGGGCCGAGGTGTACCGGGCGCTACGCAGCTCCGAGTTCCGGGAGGGGAAGGTCCATTTCCAGCGGCTGCTGCGGACTCCCGGTGGTCGAGTGCTCGAGGGGCTGGCTCGCGCGAGCGGCGCGTCCGTGGCGCAGCTGCTCGCGGAAGCGAATGAGGCGGTGCCGCTCGAGCTGTACCTGCCGGTGCGGGCCCACCGCGAGGCCTGGCACGGCAGTCCGGACTACCTGGTGGCCACGGCACTCGCCGACCACGAGGCACCCATCGCCTTTGACCCCCGTGGGCGGCGTCGGGTCCTCAGCCCTGACGCGCCGCCGCCGACGCCGGTGCTGGGTCTGGTGCCGGTGGAAACCGATTTCGATCGGGCGCCCTCGCTGGGCGCGGAGTGCCAGGACTGCGGCGGCGCCGGGAGTGGAGGCGGCACCGCAGGCGGGCTGCCCGGCCTGGGCAACCAGAACCTGGTCCTCAGCTATGCGTGGTTCAAGGGCGACTTTGAGGGTTGGTTGAAGGGCGATCCCGAGTATGAGTTGCATGTCCTCTCGCCCGACGGCACGGCACCCGACGCCCTTCGGTCCCTTCAGTGCATCGGCGAGCACGCTCCGGTCGGGTACCGCTGGAACCAGGACACGCACTCCTGGACCGGCACCGCCCTGATCCTCAAGGGCACGCAGATGGATGGGCTCGAGTCCCGGTTCCCCGGTCAGGGGTGGATGGTCATGGCGCTCGAGGACGACGACACCGCCTGCGAGATCAGGATGAACCGAGACCTGCTCGGCAACCTGCTCAAGGCGGCGGAAGCCCTCTACAAGAGCCACAAGGGCCTGAAGGACATCAAGCTGACCACGCCGGATGGCGTGAAGCGGATCGTCGCGGCGGGTAAGCAGGCTCTCACCCTCTGGGCCGCGGGCTCGGCGCTCATCAAGACCAACGATGAGATGATCGGGTTTGCGATCCGCGACACGGTGGCGCACATGAGCCACTCGATCGGCAACTACGCCCTGATGCGGGAGGGGGTCAACCACGGCTGGCTCAGGCTCGACGTGAAGTACTGAACCGGGAGAATCCGATGCGTGTCCTGCGGTGCGTGGTTGGCTGGAGCTTCCTTCTCGGGTCCGTGCAGCTGGCCGCGCAGGAAGGTGGGGCGCGCATCGGGTTCGCCCTGGAGGCGCACGCCGCTTCCAGCAGCGGTGGGGCCCGGGTATTCCTCCCCGACGAGGGCGCGCCGGTTGAGCTCTCGCAGGCAGCGCTCCCGGGCATGGCGCTCAGGGCCGACGCGGATCTCGGGCGTTGGCGGCTCGAGCTGGCGCTGGCGCACGCACCGGGAACGGCGTCCGCCGCCTTCCAGGGAGTCGAGACCTCACTGACGGCTTTCCGGGTGAGCTGCTGGGAGCTGCGAGCCAGGCTCGGGTTCCGGCTGTTCGGCTCGGCGAATGGCGCGGCCGGCCTGATCCTCGCCGGTCCCACCGCCCAGTTCTGGTCCGTCGATGGCGAGGAGGCACGCACCACCGTGGCGGCGTCGGGCGCGTTCGCCCTCGAGGCCCCTCTGTCCCCCCGGCTCCGCCTTGTCACCCGGGGCAGTGTCACCGCCGGGCCCTCCTTCCTCGCCGGCGACGGATTCGAAGGTGCGGCCGAGACGACCGGCGTCACGCGGTGGGAAGCCGGGGTCGGGGTGAGGTGGTTGCCCTGGGATTGATCCTGCAGGAAGCCGGCGGGGGAGCCGATGCGGGAGTCGAGGCTCCCCGGCACGGTCAGGTCGTGCCGGCCGCGGCTCCGCATTCGGTACAGAACTTTCCCGTCGCCGGGAGCGGCGCGCCGCAACTCGCGCACTGCGGGCTCGTGGCCAGGTCCGCACCACAGCTCGAGCAGTACCGTGCGTCCGCTTCGGGCCGCGGGCCGCACTGCTGGCACGTCGGGACGTCTCGGCCGGAGGTCTCGGTGCGCATCACCTGCAGCGCCTCCGCGGAGTACCGCACCGACAGCTCGGCGAAGTCCCGCTCGCCGATCTTCCCCGTGGCCCGGTCGAACTCCAGCTCGCGAATCGCCTCGAGTGCCCTGCCCCGCGGTGTCTCGAGCGGGTCCACCAGGTCATCCAGTGGATTCGGCGCAGCGGAAACGGCCGCTGCGCCGTACATCGGCGAAAGCACCAGCCACAGCACCACGGCGGCAAGCACCAGCGCGGCCGCCAGCTCGAGCATGGTCATCGGTCGAGCCCCGCCACTTCCCGCCTCAGCCGTTCGAGCTCTTCCACGGTCGCGCCCGGCACGGTCGGCCGGTCCGCGCCATCGGCGTCGGGAGGCGCGGAGGCAGGAACCGGCCGCGCCCTGCTCCGGAGCACGAGCGCCAGCACAACGGCGGCGAGGAGCACCAGGATTCCCGGCACGAGGTACCCGGCCAGGTTGAATCCTCGTGGCTTCGGCGCCATGCGGAACTCCTCCCCGTGCTCCGCCAGGTAGGCGTCGATGACCTGCTCGGGCGAGCGGCCCTCGTCGCGCCAGGCCACGATCTCCTTGTGCAGCGCAGGAGAGTAGGTGCAGGAAAAGTCGGTGGTCCGGCAGGTGAAGATGTCGAGGTTGCAGCCGCAGGTGCATTTGAGCTGCTTCTCGATGGCGACGATCGTGGGGTCGTTCTCGGCCTCGCCCGCACGGTCGCGCGGCCGGCCGGCGGCACGCGGGTCGAAGAGCCGCCCCGAGGCGGAGTCCTCCGCCGGCACATCCTGGGCGCTGGCGGTGCCGGTCGAGAAGACGCTCGTGGTCCCTGCGGCCATGACCGCCAGGAAGCGGCGGCGGTCGAGCGCCCGGGCCCCGGACCCCTTCGGCGAGAGAATCACCGCGACACCGGCTCCGCCAGCCGCACTGCGAAGCCTGCCTGCGCGGACTTCCGCTCGGCCGGCGTCGAGGCACCGGGCCACATCGTTACCAGCCCCCCGAAGACCAGCAGCCCACCGGCAAACCACACCCACCAGACCAGCGGGTTGATGGTGAAGCGGTACACCGCTTCCTCCGTCCCGTTCACCGAGCCGGCGTAGACGATGTACACGTCCTCGCGGAGCCCGCTCTGGATCGCGACCTCGGTGGACGGTTCGAAGGTCGGGCGGTTGAAGCTGTCCACGTGCTGCCGCTTCTCCGAGGTCATGCGGCCCGCCGGCTTCCCGTTCCGCGCCACCTGGACGGTCGCGGCGGAGACGATCCGGTTCTGCGCCTTGTACTGGCTCACGCCGAGATGGGTGAACGTGTATCGGTAGCCATAGGGACTCTCGACCTCGGCGCTGTCGCCGGGACGCAGCGTGGCCTCCTGGTCCACCCGGAACGCCATGCCGGTCCATGCGGCGAACATCAGCACCACCCCGGCGTGGACGATGTAGCCGCCGTAGCGGCGGCGGTTGCGGCCCACCACGCGCACCAGCGCGAGCGGGGCGGCTTCGCCGTGCATCCGCTGCCGGGCCCGCACTCCGCGCCAGAATTCCTGGAGGATGGTGCCCGCGGTGAAGGCCGCGAGTGTGAGCGCCACGATCACGTACGCATCGCGCATCCCGGCCGCGACGAGCCCGGCGCCCGCCGCGAGCCCGACGATGGCCGAGGCGGCGAACTGCCGCTGGAAGTTCTCCGCCGTAGCCCGGCGCCAGGCGATGAGCGGGCCCACGCCGGTGAGGCCGAGGAGCAGGAGGCCGAGCGGCACGTTGACCCGGTTGAAGAAGGGCGGCCCGACCGTGACCTTCGTTCCCGCGAGCCATTCCGAGAGGATCGGGAACAGCGTGCCCCAGAGCACCGAGAACGCGACGCCGACCAGGAGGAGGTTGTTGAAGAGGAAGGCCGATTCGCGGCTGACACTCGACTCGAGCCGCGCTTCGGGCTCGAGCGCGGGCCACCGGCTCCACAGCAGCGTGAATGCCAGCACCCCGGCGCCGACCAGGAAGGCGAGGAAGTAATAGCCGACGCCGGACTGCGCGAAGCTGTGCACGCTGGCGATGACGCCCGACCGGGTGATGAAGGTCCCGAAGATGCTGAGCAGGAACGCGCCCACGATCAGGGCCACGTTCCAGCGCTTGAGCATCCCGCGCTTCTCCTGGATCATCACCGAATGGAGGAACGCGGTCATCACCAGCCAGGGCAGGAACGACGCGTTCTCCACCGGGTCCCACGCCCAGTAGCCGCCCCAGCCCAGCTCCACATAGGCCCACCACATCCCCAGCACGATGCCGATCGACAGGAAGAGCCAGCTCACCAGGGTCCACTTCCGGGCCGCAATGAGCCAGCCGGTGTCGAACCGCCGCGCGAGGAGCCCCGCCATCGCGAAGGCGAACGGGATGGTGATGCCGATGTACCCGAGGTAGAGCATCGGCGGGTGCAGGACCATGCCGACGTTCTGCAGCTGCGGGTTGAGTCCGCGGCCGTCCGGCGGCGTGAAGGGCAGCCGGGCGAAGGGACTGTCGCCGAACAGCATGACCGCGAGGAAGAAGGCGGACGTCGTGGAGGTCACCGCCGCCACGTACGGGAGGAGCCCGGAGTGACGGCGCGGGGTCAGCCCCTGCGCCAGCGCGGCGTACACCGCGAGGACCGTCGCCCACAGCAGGAGTGAGCCCTTCTGCCCGGCCCAGAACGCCGAGACGAGGTAGGGTCCCGGGAGGTTGCGGGAGGTGTAGCCCGCCACGTACTCGATGTTGAAGTCGTGGGTGACGATGCCGTACCAGAGAGCCGCGGAGGCGACGAGCAGGGCCACCAGGATCCCGCTGACCCCACGCCCTACCGAGCGGGCCAGCTCGGGACGGGTACGCCACGCTCCGGAGAACCCGACGGCCGCGGTCCAGAGCGACAGCAGAAACGCCGCCCAGAGGGCGAACTGCCCGAGAAGCGTCATCGGGTCAGGCGGCCTGCCCCGGCACCGATTCGTACCGGGAGCCGCACTTCGCCAGCACGTCGGTCGCCTGGAACACACCGTCGCGCCCCAGCCGGCCTTCCACGATCACTTCGATGTCCTGCTGGTCGGTGAAGGTGTCCGGCACCAGCCCCTGGTAGGTGACCGGCAACTGGTGTATCCCGTCGGTGATGACGAAATCGATGCGGCGCGCGGCCTCGTCGCGGCGCACCGAGCCGGGCAGGACGCGCGCCCCGACCTTCACGCCCGCGTTCACGAAGGTGCTGTCGGCCGCCGTCTTCGCAGCGAGCTCCGAGGGTGTGAGGAAGTAGACCCCGGTCTCCTTGACGCCCTGGAACATGAGGAACGCAACCGCCGCGACGATGGCCAGCGCCCCTGCAAGGAATTTCTGCCCTGGCTTCATCACTGCCTCGTGAAGGAATGGGGGGGAGCGGCCCGGCGCGTCGTCCCGATCATGAACCGCTGGTTGCCCGCTGCCGGAACTCGTCCAGCATGGCCCGATGCTCGCCGTATTCGCGCCGGCCGGCGGCCATCTCGGCGTCCCAGTTGCGGAGGAACCGTGCCTCCGCCGCCTTCAACTCCGGTTGGTCGCCGCTGAAGCGCGCCACCATGGCGCGGACCACCGGGCCGAACAGGTGCGTCGGGGTCTCCACTTCGATGCTGTCGGCCAGGGCCAGCGCGCCGCCGGTGTCGCCCGTGTGCACCCGGAGCAGTGCGGCGTGGTAGCGCGCGTCGGCGTCCACCGTGTCGAGCTGCGCGTAGGCCAGCAGGGCCATGGAGGAGAAGGTCTCCATGGTCTGGGTATCCCCGTTTTCCGCGGCGGTCATCACCCGGTTGTACAGTCGGTTGAACCGCTCGGTCGGGCTCATCGCAGCCAGTTCAGCCGCGCTGGGCATCGAGGACGGGGGCGCGGCCGACACCGGTTCGGCCGCGGCCGGCGCGGCGTTACTGCCCCGCGCAACCCAGAACAGGGCCGCCACCAGGGCCAGGGCCAGCAGGCCTGCCGCCCCTACCAGCAGCGGCCGGCGGTCGAGTTTCCCACCCCGGGATGCGCCGGGCCGCAACAACCCGGCGGAGCCGCCTGCGGCCATCACTCCGCACTGCTGGCAGAACCGGGCGCCCGGACTCAGGGCCCGTCCGCAGTTAGCGCACGCCCGCTGCGCGAGGACCGCCCCGCACGAGCCACAGAAGTTTCCGGATTCCGCCTGGGCGCCGCAGGAGGGGCAGGTCATCGTGGGGTCGCCGTGCGCATGGCGGGGCGAAAGTCGGGGCTCAAGAGTCAGGTCTCACGCGAGGCCGCGGTTCTCACGGAATGTAGACCTTCCCGAACCCCACCGCCACGCCGGGGCCGGCAGCCGATGAGGGGCGCCCACGCCCTGGCGGAAATCCGAGGCGGCTTACCCGGATTTGATGAAGCGAACCTGAAGCCGGCGTGAAACTTTGTGCCTGCCTGTAACGATGTGCCCGTAGCGGCCCGGAGGACTCTTGCCGGATGGCCCGGGAAGTCGTACATAATCTCCCGCTGGGCTTCTATCCGCCCCCGCGAGGCCCCATGTCTGTCCGCCGCCGCCTGGTCCTCCCCCTGGTCGTTTTCGCCGTCGTCGTCGCCGCCGGGTTCGTCGGCGCCTGCACCGACGAGGAAACCGTCTACGTCCCGCGCGAGCCCTTCAACCCACCCCCGGACGAGGTGAGCGGGTTCCTGGGCTATTACACCGCCGAGGAAAAGCTCACCACCTGCGGGAACTGCCACGTCGAGACCCACTCGCAGTGGCGTGACTTGTCGGGGCACAGCGGCGCCTGGCAGGCTCTCGTGGACGCAGGACAGGATGACAACCCCGACTGCACCTCCTGCCACGCGGTCAGTGAGAATGGCAACCCGACGGACGCGCCGGCCGGTTATTCGGCCGTGGCCGACGAAGCCTACCACGACGTCCAGTGCGAGAACTGCCACAGCCCGGGATTCGACCACGTCCAGGTGCCCGACAACCGGGACAGCTGGCCCATTGCCCGCGCCGATGTGACGATCGATCCGGGCACCGGCAGGGTGCTCGACACGGACGCTTCCTGCGCGTCCTGCCACGGCGTGTCCCACGGGCCCCGGTCGCTGGCGGGTGACTGGCTCGCATCGGGACATGCGGACATCAACACGAGTCCTGCCAGCGATCCCGGGTGCGCAGGTTGTCACAACGGAAAGGCGATCATGCTCCGGTACCAGGGGCAGACGTCGAACTACGTGGAGCGCGACTCGACCTCGGGGCAGTACCAGTTCCTGTCGATCACCTGCACCAGTTGCCACGACCCGCACGGGAGCCCCAACCCGTCGATGCTGCGCCTGCCGATCGACCTGCCCGACCTGCAGACCAACCTCTGCATGAGCTGCCACAACCGGGGCACCGAGCCGGCCGCCAGCTACTCCAACGGCGACCGAGGACCGCACGCGGCCCAGGGACCGGTCCTCATCGGGTCGGGGGCCGGCTACACCCCGGGCGGTTTCGCCTTCGACACAGTACAGGCCTACGGTACCCACGCGTCGGGCGCCAATGCGCGCCTTTGCGCCGGCTGCCACGTGAACTCCTTTTCGGCCACCTCCGGCGGTGTCACCGTCGAGTACAGCGGCCACCAGTTCCTCCCGATCCCGTGCGTGGATGGGGAGGGCGCCATCACCGACACCCAGGACTGCGGCTACGGCGCCACCGAGCGCTTCTGGGGGGCATGCACCGCCGCCGGCTGCCATGGCGACGCCACGGTCGCCTCCACGCTCTTCACGCTCCAACGCCAGAACGTGCAGGACCTGATCGACGTCATCTGGATCAACAGTGACGGCGTGGGTGGAAGCGGACGCCCGCAGGTGAGCGCGCTTGACGGCGGGTACCTCGGCCAGATCTTCAACACCGACGCGTCGGAGTTCACCAAGGAGGAGGGGACGCCGGCAGATCCCTACGTCCTCACGCCGGCGGAGGGGGCGCTGTTCAACGCGCAGATGCTGGCGGAGGAGCTGTATGACCGTCCGGACGGCTCGAAGGGCGTCCACAACCCCTTCTACTACGAGGCGCTCCTCGCCGCCACCATCTCGGAACTCGAGGACACCTATCCGTTCCTGAGCGTGCGCACGGAGCCGCGCATCCGGCAGCTCATCGACCGGGCCCTGAGCCGGCCGGGCTTCCGCTACGTCCACCCGTCCGGCCGCGTGGCCAGCCGGTGAACCTCCTCGGGAGGGCTTCCCGCTGACGCCTCCCATGCTCCTCGCTCCGGCCGCGGCGGTTTCCGCCGCGGCCGCCGCGCGTCAGG
>JBOHSQ010000063.1:0-1846 GCA_050733295.1 Gemmatimonadales bacterium | reverse complement strand
GCGGTTGACCTCGCCGATCACCGTCTCCCTGAGGCTCCCGAGCCCCACCATCGCGGCCACGTTGCACGCCGGCTTCACGTTGGCCACGCGGTCGGCCTGCTCGGCCGCGCTCCGCCCGCCGCCGTCCTGGCCCACCACCGCCGTCGTGATGCCCTGGCGGATGATCGACTCGACCGCCGGGTCGTCCTCCATCGTGCCGTCGGCGTGGGAATGGATGTCGATGAAGCCCGGCGCCACGGCCAGGCCGCGCACGTCCACCTCGATGGCGCCGCTGCCGGCGAGCGCCTCGCCCACCTCGGCGATCCGACCCGCGGAGACGGCGACATCGGCCGCCCGGGCCACGGCCCCGGTGCCGTCGAGCACGGCCCCGCCGCGGAGGACCAGGTCGAACCGGGCGCGGGAGCGGAGGTGAATGGCGGGGACGGCCAGGGCCGCGGCGGCGGCGGAGGCTTCCAGGAACTCGCGGCGATTGGGTGTCATGGGTCCGGGCAGATTGTCGGCACGCAACCGTTGCGTCAACCCCACACCGTTGGCCTTGTGGTCGGAGGCACTCATTCGCAGACTGTGCCATGCGCATCCAACTCCCGTCAGTCTCCGCGATCGCCGATGGCACCCGCCGTGCCGTCACCCGATTTCCCATCACCGCCCTCGTCGCCGTGCTCGCGACGGTGGCCGGGCTCCGATTGGTGGACGCCGGCGGCTCCGAAGAAGAGAAGATCCGTCTCTTCGCCGCCTCCCTCCTCGGCTTTCCGCTGAGCGTAGCCCTCACTGTCTGGCTCGAGCGGCGGACCTTCGGGAGAAGCAGCAACACCCTGATAGTGCTGGTCCTCACAGTCGTGGGCGCGGGGATCTGGTGGCTCGGGTTCCCGCGCTGGAGCGACGAGATCCAGGCGACGCGGTTCGCCCAGCTCGCCTTGCTCTACCACCTCCTGGTGGCCTGCCTCCCGTTCATCGGCCGGGACGAGCCCAACGCCTTCTGGCAGTACAACCGGACACTGCTGGAGCGCTGGCTCACCGGCGCCGTGTATGCGGCGGTGTTGTTCTTCGGGCTCGCGCTGGCCCTCGCCGCGGTCGACAACCTGTTCGGCCTGGACGTGCCCGAACGGACCTACGCGCGGCTCTGGATGGTGCTCACCTTCCTGTTCCACCCGCTGTTCACCCTGGCGGGCATTCCGGAGCGGCTCGAGGAACTGGAGTCCGATGCCAGCTATCCCGCCGGGCTCCGCGCCTTCTCCTACTTCGTGCTGGTGCCGCTCACGGCGCTCTACCTGCTGATCATCACGGCGTACTTCGTGAAGGTGGTGGTGACCGGCACATGGCCGAGCGGGTGGATCGGGTGGCTGGTGTCGGGTGCCGCGACGGTGGGGATCCTCACCCTCCTCCTCGCGAGCCCGCCGGCGGCGCGGGAGAGGGCGCCGTGGGTGGCGTCCTTCGAGCGATGGTTCTGGCCCGCGCTCCTGCCTGCGTCGGTCATGCTCGCGCTCGCCATCGGCAAGCGCATCGGGCAGTACGGCATCACCGAGCGGCGCTACTTCCTCGCCCTACTCACCCTGTGGCTGGCCGCCGTGGCGCTTGCGTTCACCCTCCGGCGCGCGCGGGGGCTGATCGTGATCCCCGCGTCACTCGCCGTCCTCGCGGCGCTCACCTTCGCGGGCCCGTGGGGCGCGTACCAGGTCTCGAAGCGCAGCCAGCTCGGGCGGCTCGAGGAGCTGCTGACGCGGCTCGAAATGCTCGACGGAAACCGGATCATGCCGGCACCGCCCGAGGTGGATCCGGAGGTCGGCGGGGAGGCAGCGAACGTGCTCCGGTACCTGGCCGGCACCCACGGACGGCGGGGGCTCGAGCC
>JBOHSQ010000062.1:0-15138 GCA_050733295.1 Gemmatimonadales bacterium | reverse complement strand
GTGCAGGGATTCGGCACCGGATTCATCGTCCGGCCCGACGGCATCGTTATCACCAACCAGCACGTGGTCGCGGGAGCGGAAACGGTGGTCGTCTCCCTGCCCGACGGCGCCGAGCATCCCGCCACGGTCGTGGGCGAGGATGCGACCACCGACATCGCCGTCCTCCGGATCGAGGGGCAGCACTTCCCCACCGCACCGATCGGGCGAAGCGGCGACCTGCTGATCGGCGAATGGGTCGTGGCGCTGGGCAACCCGTACAGCTACCTGCTCGGCAACTCGGAGCCCACCGTGACCGCCGGCGTGGTGAGTGCCACCGGCCGGAACATCCTGCCCTCGCGGGAGCAGTCGGGACTCTACCTCGACATGATCCAGACCGACGCCGCCATCAACCCGGGCAACTCCGGCGGCCCGCTGGCGAACGCCCTGGGCGAGGTGGTCGGCGTCAACTCGTCGATCTTCTCCTCGAGCGGCGGCTCCGTGGGACTCGGGTTCGCCATCCCGATCGAGCGCGCGCTGCGGGTGGCCGACGAGATCATCCGGATCGGCAGCGTGCGCCGCGCGTGGACCGGACTCGAGGTGACCGGTGCCGAGTCCATGCGCGAATGGAAGAGCCAGGGCGGGGTCCAGCTGCGCTCGGTGGCGCCGGGGAGCCCCGCCTCCCGCGCCGGGCTCCGGCCGGGGTCGGTGCTGGTCGAGGCCAACGGCCGTCCGCTCAGGAACTTTCTCGACTGGGAGGCGGTGAAGCTGGACCTGCACGTGGGCGACAGCGTCCGACTTGGGGTCCGTGAGGGGGAGCGCACCGTCACGCGGCGGCTGGTGAGCGGCGACCTCCCCACCGTGACCGCGGAGCGCGTGCGCCTGGCGCAGGACATCGATCTCGTCACCGTGACCCCGGGAGTCCGGGCCGAGCGGCAGCTGCGCTCCGAGCAGGGCGCGCTGCTGGTCCGCATCAGTCCCCAGATGGCGGAGCAGACCGGCCTGGTGGACGGGGACGTGATCGTCGGCATCAACCGGCAGCCGGTGATGGAGGCGGAGGAAGTCCGCGAGTTCCTCGACGCGCTCAAGCCGGGCACAGCATTCCGGATCTACGTCGAGCGCGGCGGGCGATTCACCTATACCGACCTGGTGCTCCGGTGACGACGGACCGCTACCGCTCCCCGCTCGGGACCCGCTACGCCTCCCCGGCGATGCAGCGCCTGTGGGGCGACGCCCACCGCATCGGGCTCTGGCGCCGGATGTGGCTGGCCCTGGCCGAGGCGGAACAGGAGCTGGGCATCGCCATTCCCGACGCGGCGCTGGGCGAAATGCGGGCTCACCTCGATGACGCCGACCTGGATGCGGCGCAGGCCTACGAGCGCCGGTTCCGTCACGACGTGATGGCGCACGTCCATGCGTTCGGCGACCAGGCGCCCGCCGCGCGCCCCTTCCTGCACCTCGGCGCCACCAGCGCGTTCGTGACCGACAACACCGACGTGCTGCTTCAGCGGGAGGCGCTCAGGCTCTCGCTGGGACGGGTGCTCGCGGTGCAGGACGCGCTGGCGGCCTTCGCTGAGCGCTGGCGCGGGCTGGCCTGCCTGGCCTGGACCCACTACCAGCCCGCACAGCTCACCACCGTCGGGAAGCGCGCGACGCTCTGGATGCAGGAACTGGCGCTCGACGTCGAGGCCCTGGCGCACCTCCTCGGGGCGCTGCGGCTGCGCGGCTGCAAGGGCACCACCGGGACCCAGGCCTCCTTCCTCGAGCTGTTCGGCGGCGACCACGGGAAGGTGCGTGAGCTGGAGCGCCGGGTGGCGAGCAAGCTCGGCCTGGCGCGGACCTTCCCGGTCTCGGGCCAGACCTACAGCCGGAAGCAGGACAGCCTCGTGGTCGACGCGCTGAGCGGCATCGCGCAGAGCGCCGCGAAGCTGGGCAATGACCTCCGCCTGCTGCAGCACGAAGGGGAGGTGCTCGAGCCCTTCGAGAGCGAGCAGATCGGCTCGAGCGCCATGGCGTACAAGCGGAACCCGATGCGCGCCGAGCGGATCTGCGGGCTCGCGCGGTTCGTGATCGGCCTCCAGGCCAACGCCGCGCACACCGCCGCGAACCAGTGGCTGGAGCGGACCCTGGACGACAGCGCCAACCGGCGCCTCGTCCTCCCCGAGGCGTTCCTGGCCACCGACGCGATCCTGGTGCTCGCGGCGAACGTGGCCGCCGGGCTCGAGGTGCGGGAGCCGGCCATCCGCGCCCACGTCGATGCGCAGATGCCGTTCATGGCCACGGAGCGGTGGCTCATGCTCGGGGTGCAGGCCGGCGGCGACCGGCAGGCGCTGCACGAAGTGGTGCGGCAGCACAGCCTCGCCGTTGCGGAAGCCACGGCCGCAGGCGGCCCGAACGACCTGATGCAGCGGCTGGCCGCCGACCCGGCGTTCGCCCGGCTCCCGGCCGGCGCACTGGCCGCCGAGCTCGACCCGGCGCGCTACGTGGGCAGGAGCCCCGAGCAGGTGGACGAGTTCCTGGGCGAGTACTGGCGGCCGCTCCGGGCCGAAGTGGCCGGGCTGGCCGCACAGGCGGAGCGGGCCGAGGTGACGGTATGACGGTCCTGGTGCGGAGCGAGCTTCCGCTGCCGCTGGTACGGCAGGGGAAGGTGCGCGAGGTCTACGAAGTGGCCAACGGGCTGCTCCTGATCGTCGCGAGCGACCGGGTGAGCGCGTTCGACGTGGTGATGCGGGAGCCGGTGCCGAAGAAGGGCGCCGTGCTCACCCAGCTGAGCGCCTTCTGGTTCGACCGCCTGGCCGGCACGGTGGCGTCGCACTACGTGACCGCACGCACCGAGGAGATCCTGGGCCGGCTGCCGGCGCTCCGTCCGCACCGCGAGGTGATCGCCGGGCGGGCGATGCTGGTGCGGGCTGCGGAGCCGATGCCGTTCGAGTGCGTGGTCCGCGGATACGTCGCCGGGAGCGCGTGGAAGGAGTACGCCGCCTCCGGGACGCTGGCCGGAGAGCCGCTTCCGCCCGGCCTGGTCGAGAGCGCGCGACTCGAGGGGCCGATATTCAGCCCCGCGACGAAGGCCGAGACCGGGCACGACGAGAACGTCCCGTTCCGCGCCGTCGAGGACGCGCTGGGCGCCTCCACCGCGGCGGAGCTCAAGGCGCTGAGCCTCGCGCTGTACGAGGCGGGGCGCACCCACGCGGCGGGGCGCGGGATCATCATCGCGGACACCAAGTTCGAGTTCGGGATCGGGGCGCTGGGACAGCTCCGCCTCATAGACGAGGTCCTCACCCCGGACTCCTCCCGGTTCTGGCCCGCCGATGGCTACACGCCGGGCCGCGCGCAGGCGAGCTTTGACAAGCAGCCGCTGCGCGATCACCTGTCGGCACTCCGCGCCGCCGGGGGGTGGGATGGGGAGGCGCCCCCGCCCGCGCTGGATGCCTCGGTGATCGAGGCGACGAGCCGGCGGTACCTCGAGGCATACGAGCGCCTCACGGGCCACCAGCTCCCGGAGGACGCGTGATCCGCATCGCTCCGGAGGGCCGGCCCTTCGGCCTCGGCGCATGGATCCTGCTGGGCGCCTTCGCGGCGCTGGGATGGTGGCTCGCCGCGCTGGCCTGGCTTCCCATCGCGCTCTGGGTGGTCGCGTTCTTCCGCGATCCCGCGCGCGAAGGTCCGCGCGGGGCCCGGCTGGTGATCGCCCCCGCCGACGGGCTGGTGGTGAGCGTCCGGGAGATCGACGAGCCCGAGTTCCTGGCCGGGCGGTCGCGCCGGGTGTCGATCTTCATGAACGTCTTCGACGTGCACGTGAACCGGTACCCGGCGGACGGGCGCGTGGCCTACCGCACGCACCACCCCGGCCGCTTCCTGAACGCCGCCGGCGAGAAGGCGAGCCTCGAGAACGAGCAAAGCTCGGTGGGGCTCGAGACCTCGCGGGGACGCATGCTGGTGCGCCAGATCGCGGGCCTGGTGGCCCGCCGCATCGTGACCGACCATGGACCGGGCCACGAGGCCCGGCAGGGTGACCGGATGGGACTCATCCGGTTCGGCTCGCGGGTGGATGTCTTCCTGCCGCTCGAGACGACGGTCCGGATCCGTGAAGGGGAGCGCACCCGCGCGGGGCAGACCGTGGTGGCGGAGTGGCCCGCGTGAGGCCGCCCCGCGCCCACCGGAAGGTCGTCATTGTGCTCCCCAGCGCCTTCACCCTGGGCAACCTGTTCTTCGGCATGTGGGCGATCGTCTCCGCATCCCAGGGGAATTTCCTCTGGGCGGGGTGGTTCATCGTCTTCGCGGGTATCCTCGACATGCTGGACGGCCGGGTGGCCCGGCTCTCGGGCACCGGGACCCGGTTCGGCGCAGAGCTGGATTCCCTGGTGGACCTCACCAGCTTCGGGGTGGCGCCGGCGCTGGTGATGTACTTCCTCGAGTTCTCCACCGTGGGCCGGTTCGGCTGGGTGCTCTGCTTCCTGTACGTCGTGGCGGCGGCAATCCGGCTCGCCCGATTCAACGTCGCGTCGCAGACCAAGCCGGTCTCCGGGGGCGCGTGGTTCCGGGGCCTGCCTTCGCCCAGCGCGGGAATGACGCTGGCGGTCTACTATCCGTTCACGCAGACCGACGTGTACCACGAGAGCCTGCGCTATCTGCAGCTCAACCAGCAGGGGCTCGTGCTGCTCATCCTCACCCTCGCCGTGCTGATGGTGAGCCGGATCCCGTACCCGCGGTTCCCACCGGTCGGCTTCCGTTCGTCGAAAGGGCTGTTCGGGCTGTTCATCCACCTGATCATCCTCGCCGGGGCGCTGCTCGCGCCGCGCGAGTTCCTGTTTCCGCTGGGACTGACCTACGCCGCCTTCGGCATCGTCCGCGCCGCCGTCCTGGGCGTGCTCGAGCGCCGCGAGGGGCAGAACGGTGCGCCGCCCGACGCGGCGACGGAGATTCCCGAATGACCTATCGCGTCCACGTCCGCGTCATTCCCCGGTCCGGGCTGCTCGATCCGCAGGGCCAGGCAGTCGAGCACGCGCTCGCTGCCCTCGGCTTCGGTGCTGTGAGCGGTGTCCGCGTCGGCCGCGCCATCGAGCTGGGCGTGGAGGCCGCCACGCCAGGCGCAGCCCGTGACACGGCCCGCGCGATGTGCGACAAGCTCCTGGCCAACCCGGTGACAGAGGACTACGTGATCGAGGTGGAGGGCTGATGCCGAGGATCGCCGTAGTCCGGTTTCCGGGGAGCAACTGCGAGGAGGACACCCTCCGCGCCGTCGAGCGCGCCGGCGCGGACGCGTTCTACGTATGGCACCGCGACTCCACACTCGGCGGGGCCGATGCGGTGATCCTGCCGGGCGGCTTCAGCTATGGGGACTACCTGCGCGCCGGCGCGATCGCGCGGTTCAGCCCCGTGATGGGCGCCGTGCAAAGCTTCGCGCGCGCGGGCGGCCCGGTGCTGGGCATCTGCAACGGCTTTCAGATCCTCTGCGAGGCGGGGCTCCTGCCTGGGGCGCTGCTCCGGAACGCGGGGCTCGCGTTCACCTCGCGGCCGGTCCGCTGCCGGGTCGAGAACCCGGGAACGCCGTTCACCGCCGCATACCAAGCGGGCGCCGTGGTCCGGCTGCCGGTCGCGAACGGCGACGGACGCTACGTGGCGGACGACCCGACCCTCGACCGATTAGTGGCGCAGGGGCGAGTCGTGCTGCGGTACCTGGCCGGCGAGAACCCGAATGGCTCCCTGCGGGACATCGCGGGCATCGCCAACCAGGCCGGCACCGTCGTGGGCATCATGCCCCATCCGGAACGCGCCGACCACGCGCTGCTCGGCGCCGAGGGCGGCGCCGGCTTCTTCACCTCCCTCGCCGCCCCAGGCGGCGTGGCCACCCTGGCGGGACACCCCCGATGACCAAGCTGGACCGGCCCAGCCACAACGAGGACGACTACTTCGCCGCGCGCGACCTCGAGCTGCGCCAGGCGATGCACGAACGCCTGCTGGCCGAGCGGAAGGCGGCCGAGCGGCGGATGCATTACATGAAATGCCCCAAGTGCGGCGCCGACCTCGGTCCCGAGCTCTACGACGGGGTGCAGATCGACCGCTGCCCCGACTGCCACGGGGTGTGGCTCGACCCCGGCGACCTCGAGCTGCTCCACCGCCGCGAGGACAAGAACGTGCTGGCTCGGGTCGTGGCCGACGTGCAGCGCGCCCTGAGGGAGAAGAAGGCGAAGTGACCGACACCACCACGCTGCGGGCACCGGACGCCGTCCCCTTCCCCGGCGACCCGCCGGTCACGCCGGCGCTCGTCAGTGAGCACAACCTGAACGAGCTGGAGTACGAGCGCATCACGGCCATGCTGGGCCGGGCGCCGACGCTTGCCGAGCTGGGCGTCTTCTCGGCCCTCTGGTCCGAGCACTGCTCCTACAAGCACTCGAAGCCGGTACTGCGCGAGTTCCCGACCACGGGCCCGCGCGTCCTGCAGGGCCCGGGCGAGAACGCCGGGGTGTTGCGCCTGCGGGACGGCTGGGCGGTCGCCTTCAAGGTCGAGTCGCACAACCATCCCTCAGCGGTGGAGCCCTACCAGGGGGCTGCCACCGGCGTGGGCGGGATCCTGCGCGACGTGTTCACGATGGGCGCCCGGCCGGTGGCGGTGCTCAACAGCCTCCGCTTCGGCCCACTCGACGACGCCCGGAACCGCTACCTCTTCGCCGGCGTCGTCAAGGGCGTGGGCGACTACGGGAACTGCGTCGGCGTGCCGACCCTCGGCGGCGAGGTGAGTTTCGCCCCCGGCTACTCGGGCAATCCGCTGGTGAACGCGATGGCGGTCGGGCTCCTGCGGGAGCAGGACCTGATGCGCGCAAAGGCCGAGGGCGTGGGCAACGTGCTGCTCGTCGTCGGGGCGCGCACCGGCCGGGACGGCATTCACGGCGCGAGCTTCGCCTCGGAGGAGTTGTCGAAGGAGAGCGAGGCGCGGCGCCCCCAGGTGCAGGTCGGTGATCCGTTCACCGAGAAGCTGCTGCTGGAGGCCACGCTGGAGCTGATCCAGTCGGGGCTCGCCGTGGCGATCCAGGACATGGGTGCCGCGGGGCTCACCAGCTCCTCGGCCGAGATGGCGGCGCGTGGCGGCGTGGGCGTGGAGATCGACACCAGCCTGGTGCCAACGCGCGAGCCGGGCATGACCCCGTACGAGATCCTGCTCAGCGAGTCCCAGGAACGGATGCTGGTGGTGGCCGAGCCGGCCAAGGTGGAGACGGTGCGCGCGGCGTGCGCCAGGTGGGAGCTCACCGCCACGCCGATCGGCCACGTGACCGACGACGGCATGTTCCGCGTCCGGCACGGTGACCTCGTGGTGGCGTCGATCCCCGGCCAGCGCCTGGTGGACGACTGCCCGATCTACCAGCCCGACGCGCGCGAGGCGCCAGAGGCGGTGGCACGCCGCAACTCCAGGCCCACCGGCGCGCCCAAGGCCGATGCGCACGCGGCCCTCGAGCTGCTGCTCGACTGGCCCGACATCGCCAGCAAGCGCTGGGTGTACGAACAGTACGACTCGACGGTGCGGGCCTCGACGGTGCTCGGACCCGGCGGTGACGCCGGGGTTTTCCAGGTGCCGGATACCGGTTTCGGGGTGGCGGTCACGGTGGACTGCAACAGCCGGCTCGTGGCGCTCGATCCGTACGAGGGCGGCAAGCACGTCGTGGCGGAGGCGGCCCGCAACCTCGCCTGCACCGGCGCGGAGCCGCTCGGCGTCACCGACTGCCTCAACTTCGGGAACCCGGAGAAGCCGGAGGTCTTCTTCCAGTTCCGTGAGGCGTGCCGGGGCATCGCCGACGCCTGCCGGGCGTTCGAGACGCCGGTGACCGGCGGAAACGTGAGCCTGTACAACGAAAGCCCCGCCGGGGCCATTGACCCGACACCCACCGTGGGAATGGTGGGGATCCTCGAGGACGTGAAGCGGCGCGTCCCGAGCCAGTTCCAGGCCGAGGGTGACCACGTCGTGGTGCTCGGGAGCACCCGGGGCGAATTGGGCGGCTCGGCGTACTGGGTCCTGTGCCACGATTTCGTGGGCGGCGCGCCGGCCCGTGTGGACCTCGCGGCGGAGCGGGCCCTGCAGCGCCTCCTGGTGGACGCGGCACGGAAGGGGCTCCTGCAGTCGGCGCATGACTGCAGCGAGGGCGGGCTGGCGGTGGCGTTCGCGGAGGCGGCGATCGGCGGGCCGTACGCGGATCACCCCCTCGGGGCCGAGATCGACCTGCGGGGCTACGCCGCGAGGGTCGACGAGGTTGGCCTGCTCTATGGCGAGGACGGTGCTCGGGCGGTGGTGAGCTGCGCGGAGGCGGGCCTCGAACCCCTGCTCCGGCTGGCGCGGACGCACGGCGTCCCGGCCCACCCAGCGGGGCGGGTCGGTGGCGCGAATGGCGAGGTGGCGATCACCACGGAGGCCGGCCGCCACGCCTGGGCGTCGGCGCGGCTTCGCGAGGCGCACGACCACGGCATCCCGCGCCGGATGCGGCGCGACACCTGAGGTTCGGAGGCGAAGGACCGGCATCATGTGCGGAGTGATCGGAGTTTCCGGGGTTCCGGACGCGGCGCGGGTGGCCTACCTCGGCCTGTACGCGCTCCAGCATCGCGGACAGGAAAGCGCGGGCATCGTGACCCTCGGGCCGGACGGCCAGGCCCGCCTCGCCCGCGGGATGGGCCTCGTCTCCGATGTCTTCGAGGAGCAGCCGTTCTCGGACCTGCGGGGTGACGTGGCGGTCGGGCACACGCGGTACTCGACCGCCGGCAGCTCGGTGCTCGCCAACGCCCAGCCGCAGCTGGTGAACTACCGGCTCGGGCCGCTGTCGCTCGCGCACAACGGCAACCTGGTGAACGCGGTGCCGCTCAAGAACGAGCTCGTCACCCAGGGCGCCATCTTCGCTTCTTCGAGCGACTCCGAGGTGCTCATCCACTTGGTGGCCCGCTCGCAGGCCGAGACTCCGGAGCAGCAGATCCGCGAGGCGCTGGAGCGGGTGGACGGCGCCTACAGCCTGGTCTTCTCGGTGGGGCGCGAGCTGTACGCCGCGGTCGACAGCCGCGGGTTCCGCCCCCTGGTGCTCGGCCGGCTGGGCGAGGGCGTCATCGTGGCGTCGGAGACCTGCGCCCTCGACCTGGTGGGCGCCACGCTCATCCGGGAGCTCAGGCCCGGCGAGTTCGTGCGCCTGGTGAACGGCCGGATCGAGGAGCTGCCGCGTCTCGCGCCGCGGCCGGTGAGCCGCTGCGTGTTCGAACTGGTGTACTTCGCCCGCCCCGACAGCACCGTCTTCGGCGAGAGCGTGGACCGGGTGCGGCGCGAGCTGGGCCGGGAGCTGGCGCGGGAGCACCCCGCCCCCGGCGCCGACGTGGTGTTCTCGGTGCCGGACAGCTCGAACGCGATGGCCCTGGGGTATGCCGACGTGTCCGGCACCAAGCTCGAGCACGGCCTGATCCGCAACCACTACGTCGGGCGCACGTTCATCAATCCCTCGCAGGCGCTCCGGGTGGCCAAGGTCCGGATCAAGTTCAACCCGGTGCGCGAGGTCATCGACGGGAAATCGGTGGTCGTGGTGGACGACTCGCTGGTCCGCGGCACCACCAGCAAGGGCCTGGTCCAGATGATTCGCGGGGCCGGCGCCCGCGAGGTCCACCTTCGCCTCGGCTCCCCGCCGATCACCGGCCCCTGCCACTACGGGATCGACACCCCGACGCGGGAGGAGCTCATCGCGGCGACCCACTCGGTGGAGGAGATCCGGCAGTATCTCAGCGTGGACAGCCTCGGCTACCTCTCGCTCGAGGGGATGCTCCGCGCCGCGGGCACGCGGAACGAATTCTGCCACGCCTGCTTCTCCGGCGACTATCCCACGCCCGAACCGCGGGACCTGGTGCGCCTCGGCCGCGCCGCTCCGCTGGTGGAGACCCCGGCATGAGCGCCGCGCCGTCGCCGCTGGTCTACTTCTTCGGCCAGGGCCGCGCCGACGGCACCGCTGCCATGAAGGACGTGCTGGGTGGCAAGGGGGCGGGCCTGGCGGAGATGACGAACCTGGGCATCGCCGTGCCGCCGGGGTTCACCATCGCCACCACCCTGTGCATCCAGTACCTCCAGAGCCACCAGTTCCCCCCGCGCCTCCGGCACGATGTGGACGCGGCCCTGCAGCGGCTCGAGGCCGCCACCGGCAAGGTGCTCGGGGGACGGGATCACCCGCTGCTCGTGTCGGTGCGCTCCGGCGCGGCGGTCTCCATGCCGGGGATGATGGAAACCATCCTCAATCTCGGGCTCAACGACGAGACGGTCGAGGGCCTGACCCGGTTGAGCGGCAACGCCGGCTTCGCCTGGGACAGCTACCGCCGGTTCGTCCAGATGTACGCCACCGTGGTCTTCGACCTTCCCAAGCGGCCGTTCGAGGACCTGCTGGAGACCGCGAAGCAGCGGACCGGCGCGGCGCGGGACATCGACCTGCCGCTCGACGTGATGCAGGCGGTGGTGCGCGACTTCAAGCGGCTGGTGGAACAGCAGTCGGGCAAGCCCTTCCCCCACGACCCCGGCGCGCAACTCTGGGGGGCCATCGAGGCGGTGTTCGAGAGCTGGAACACCAGGCGGGCCATCGACTACCGCAAGCTGCACGACATCCCGGACTCGATGGGCACCGCGGTGAACGTGGTGGCGATGGTGTTCGGCAACCTGGGTGAGGACTCGGGCACCGGCGTCGCGTTCTCGCGCGACCCCTCCACCGGGGAGCGGCGGCTCTACGGCGAATACCTCCTCAACGCGCAGGGCGAGGACGTCGTGGCCGGCACGCGCACGCCCGCCCCGGTCGAGGAATTGCGTGGCACGATGCCGGAGGCCCACGCCGAGCTCGAACGGATGGCCCGCGTCCTCGAGCGCCACTTCCGTGACGTCCAGGACATGGAGTTCACCATCGAGCGCGGACGGCTCTACATGCTGCAGACCCGGCGAGCGCAGCGATCCGGGCACGCAGCGGTCCGCTGTGCCGTCGAGATGGTCGAGGAAGGGCTGATCTCCGAGGAGGAGGCGGTGGCGCGGATCCCCCCCAACGACCTCAACCAGTTGCTGCACCCGACGATCGATCCCGCGGCCGAGCTCGACCTGCTCACGACCGGCCTGCCGGCCTCGCCCGGCGCGGCTTCGGGCACCGCGGTCTTCGAGGCCAACCGGGCCGAGGAGCTGGGCCGCAAGGGGGAAGCGGTCATCCTGGTGCGCCGGGAGACCAGCCCGGAGGACTTCCACGGAATGGTGGCGGCGCGTGCGATCCTCACCGCCCGCGGCGGCATGACGTCGCACGCAGCCGTGGTGGCACGCGGCATGGGCAAGCCGTGTGTGGCGGGCGCGGCCGACCTCACCGTGCAGGAGGAGGCGGGGGCATTCTCGGTGAACGGCCGCACCGTCCGCGAGGGCGAGTGGATCACCGTGGACGGCGCGAACGGCCGGGTATACGCGGGCCGGGCGGCACTCAAGCCGCCCGAGCTTTCGGGGCATTACACCCGAGCCATGGGCTGGGCCGACCGGCTCCGCACCCTCAAGGTGCGGGTCAACGCCGACACCCCGGCCGACGCGCACCGGGGCCGCGACTTCGGGGCCGAGGGCATCGGGCTCTGCCGCACCGAACACATGTTCTTCGACGGCGGCCGCCTGTCGGTAATGCGGGAGATGATCCTGGCGCAGGACCAGGCCGGCCGGGAGCGGGCGCTGGCCAAGCTGCTGCCGATGCAGCGCACCGACTTCGAGGCCATCTTCCGCGCGATGGAGGGCTATCCGGTCACCATCCGGCTGCTCGACCCGCCGCTGCACGAATTCCTCCCGAAGCAGGCCGAGGAGCTCGAGGCCTTCGCCCGCGAGGCAGGCAAGGACCCCGCCGAGATCCGGCGCATCGTGGACGGCATGTCCGAGGTCAACCCGATGCTGGGGCTCCGGGGCTGCCGGCTCGGGATCCTCTATCCGGAGATCACGGCGATGCAGGTGCGCGCCATCTTCGAGGCCGCGTGCACCGTCGCCGAGCGGAAGGGGCGGGTCCAGCCCGAGGTGATGGTCCCGTTGACCGCTACGGTGGTCGAGTTCCGCCAGCAGGCGCTGATCATCCGGCAGGTGGCCGAGGAGGTCTTCCGGACACGGCAGATCACCGTCCCGTACCTGCTGGGCACAATGATCGAGCTGCCGCGCGCGGCCCTCACGGCCGACGAGATCGCACGTGAGGCGCAGTTCTTCTCGTTCGGCACCAATGACCTCACCCAGACCACGTGGGGACTCTCGCGCGACGACGCCGGCCGGTTCCTCCCCGTCTACCTCGAGCGCAACATCATCGACGCCGACCCGTTCCAGGTCCTCGACCAGGCCGGCGTAGGCCGACTGATCGAGATGGGCTGCGAGCTGGGGCGCCGCACCCGCCCGGACCTGAAGCTCGGGATCTGTGGCGAGCACGGCGGCGAGCCGGCGGCGGTGGCCTTCTGCGACCGGCTGGGCATGAACTACGTCTCCTGCTCACCGTACCGAGTGCCGATCGCCCGGCTGGCGGCGGCCCAATCGGCGCTCGCCGCCCGCGGCACCATGGACCGCACCCGCGCGGCGGTCTAGGGGTCGCCGCGCTTGCCGGGGCCCGGCCCGGCGCATATCGTCTCGCACCACCCGCGAGCCGGGTGAGCTCACCGACTCGCGCCTCCATCTCCCCCGATCGGAGGTCCCGATGCGAGTTTTCCTCCCCTCCCGCTTCCTCGCGGCCGCCAACCTTGCACTCGCCCTCCAACTCGGCGCGTGCGATGATGACGACGACCCCGCCGGGCCCGACGACGGCAGCACCCTGTCGGCGGCGGAAGCGGCGACACTCGCCACCGTGGTATCGTCCAGCGGGGCGATCGACGCCGAAACCGCGCCTGTCGTCGAGCTGCTCCTCGGCGAGGTCCGCGATCACGGCACGATCACCTTTGCCGGTGCCAGCGCCGCCGCTGCCGGACCGACCCGGTTGACCATGGCGCGGGTCGAAGGGGATTACGACGCAATCGCGTTCCAGGCGCTCGTCCAGTTCTCCGGCGGTGGCGACCCGGAGCCACCGACCATGGCCACCGGGGTGGTCGGGTGGCGGGGCATCGACACCGGAGCTGGGACAGTGGAGGAATACTTCCTGGTTATCGCCGTGGAGCTCGGGGTCAGCGAGTTCCCCACCTCCGGCAACGAGGTCATCGCCGCGTCCGACGGCGCGGAGGCCTACTACTACGTAGACGCAACGACCAGCAGCTATTCCGGGACGTCGGGCACGCTCGCCTGGGCGGGGGCATCCTTCGGAGGCGGGAGCACGGATTGCAGCACGACGGTCGGCCCCGTCACGATCAACTGCAGTTACCTCGAGGGCTCCATGGCGGGCTCACTCGGCTTCATGGCCGCGCTGGTGGAGGGCAGCGGGGCGCCGACTGCGACCTTCGCCGACGCCGCGTTCGACCTCCCGGCGCTCCGGTTCACGGTCTCAGACGAGCCGGCTCCCGCCGCGATCCGCTGACCCGGCGATCGCGCACGATCCTGCCGTGCGCCGGCCCCCGCTCCCGAGGCGGGGGCCTTTCCGTTAGACTACCCCCGCGCCACCACCTGCCTTCTCCTGGAGACCGCCTTGGCCGACGAACCGCTGGTGGGCATCGTGATGGGCTCGGATTCCGACTGGCCCGTCCTGCAGCACGCGGCGGCGGCCCTCCGGGACCTCGGCGTCCCGTTCGAGTCGAAGGTGGTGTCGGCGCACCGCACACCCGACCTGCTCTACCGATACGCCGAGGAAGCCGAGGGGCGCGGGCTCCGGTGCATCATTGCCGGCGCCGGTGGGGCGGCGCACCTGCCTGGGATGCTCGCGGCCAAGACCATGGTGCCGGTCCTCGGCGTCCCAGTACCATCGAAGCACCTGCAGGGGCTCGACTCCCTGCTCTCGATCGTGCAGATGCCGGGGGGCATCCCGGTCGCTACGTTCGCCATCGGCGAGGCAGGTGCGCGGAACGCGGGGCTTTTTGCGGCCGCCATGCTGGCGAGCAGCGACACCGAGCTTGCCGCCCGACTCCGCACGCTCCGCACCACCCAGGCCCAGCGGGTCCTCGGCCTCACCCTGCCCGACCCCGCATGATCCTGCCCGGCGCCACGCTCGGCCTGCTCGGCGGGGGCCAGCTCGGGCGCATGTTCACGATCCGCGCACGCGAGATGGGCTACGTGGTGTGGGTACTCGACCCCGACCCGCGGAGCCCCGCGGGGCAGGTGGCCGATCGCCACCTCCGTGCCGCGTACACCGACGGGCCGTCCCTCGACGAGCTGGCCCGGGGCTGCGCGGCCATCACCACCGAGTTCGAGAACGTCCCGGCAGCGACGCTTGAGACACTGGCGGCGCGGAGCGTGGTACGCCCCCCGGTTCACGCGGTCGCCGTGGCGCAGGACCGCATCGCCGAGAAGACCTTCCTGCGGGACCGCGGCTTTCCGACTGCGCCATTCCGCGCGGTGCATCTCCCGGGAGACCTGCTGGCTGCGTTCGACGCCATCGGCGCGCCGGCACTCCTCAAGACCAGCCGCCTGGGCTACGACGGCAAGGGCCAGGCGGGCGTCGGGTCACGGGAGGATCTCGAACAGGCCTTCGCCCGATTCGGCGGGGTCCCATGTGTGCTGGAGCAGCAGCTGGCACTCGACACCGAGCTCTCGGTGGTGCTCGCCCGCGGTGCCGACGGCGATGTGCAGGCGTTTCCGGTGGGAGAGAACCGGCACCTCGACGGCATCCTCGAGACCACCGTGGTGCCGGCGCTCGTCCCGGCCGCGCTCGCCGCGGAGGCGCTCGACTTGGCCTCGCGGGTGGCTGCAGCGCTCGAGTATGTCGGGGTGCTGGCCGTGGAACTGTTCGTGAGCGGTGGCAAGCTCGCGGTGAACGAGCTCGCACCCCGGCCGCACAACAGCGGCCACTGGACCCTCGACGCGTGCGCAACCGACCAGTTCGAGCAGCAGATACGCGCGGTGTGCGGATTGCCGCTCGGGTCACCAGAGCTGCTCAGCCCGGTCGCTATGGTCAACCTGCTGGGAGACCTCTGGAATAGCGGGGAGCCGCGGTGGGAGGAGATTTTCCGACGGTCGGGAGTGAAGCTGCACCTGTACGGCAAGGCGGAGGCACGTCCGGGCCGGAAGATGGGTCACCTCAACGTCCTCGCCCGCACTCCTGCCCG